>VSNJ01000209.1 GCA_009774235.1 Lachnospiraceae bacterium | reverse complement strand
TTGTTATATTTAGAAAAGTTAATATTTATGTTAAAATCAAGATAAATTATAGTTATAATTAGTGTTTTTTAAAGGGTTACAAACCTATAAATGCCATTTTAAAAATGGTATTTTTTGTCTTTCTTAATAAAATTTAAGATGAAATTTGTTGAATATGTAGAAATTAAAAAAATTACTTTACGAAACACAAAGTCTTAGATATTATATATTTAGTTCTAAAGATAAATGCATATTACGTTTTTAGGGGAAATCTGGATTATGGGGAATCAGATTATATGGGAGTCTAACAGGATATCTGTTAGCAGAATGGAGGAAACATTGAAAATTGCATTTTGGAGTAACAGCAGGGGACGGGGTGGCGTTACTACAAATATGGTATGTATATCGGCGCTTACCTCAATAGCTGGGGCTGGCAAAACCATATTACTAGAAAACCATTACAGCTGTAACAGCATAGCCAGCATAATACTGCCAGGAGAGCGGGTTGAGAGGCTTAAAGAAAGCGGGCGTTATTATAACAGGGAAGGAATTGAATATGTGTTAAAAGGATTATATTCAGGGGGCAGGGGAGATGAACTTCTCCATCATGCAGCGATGCCGCTGTTATATACAAGTATGTATTATCTTCCACAAAGTTATATTATAAACAAAGAAGTTTTTAATTATGAATTTAATCTTGTTTATAAAGAGCTTTTCTATAATCTTGAACTCTTTTCAGACTATGTATTTATAGATACTGAACGCAATGAGAATTTAAGTTCTAATGCTATTTTAACAGAAGCAGACCTGGTAGTTGTAAACCTGGTGCAGGACAAAATAGCTCTAAGGGAATTTTTTGATAATTATCCTTCTATACAAGAAAAGGCAGTTTATCTTATTGGTGCATACCAGCCAGAACTTTTATTTAACTATCGGAGAATATGTTATGAATACCATATTCCAAGGGAAAAGATTGGAATTATGCCATATAATCTTGAATTATCAGAATCTATGTCTGAAGGACGTATACTCCAGTTTCTAAACAGGAATTATGAAAAAGCATCAGGCAGGGAAAATGATTATTTTATGCGTCATTGTAAAAAATCTTCCATGATGGTCAGAAAAAATCTAATAAACATCCGTAAAAGAAAAATGGAATCTTATCCCCAATTCTACCAGTAATTAAAATCCGTTACATTTAATTATTTATATTTGCTTTACATAGATTTACAGTATATAATCTAATTAGTAAATAAATATGTAAGGTGGTGATGGTGATGGATATTCTGGAATATTTAAAAAAACGCCAAAGTGAACTTGAATATAAAGGGCATCCTATGTCTGAAAAGGATGAGGGTTTTAAATATCTATATTGTTATGGGCTTGGTGTTATGGCTGTAGGTAATTTAAGGGCAGTTACAGAGCTTCAGGCGTGTTATGATAAAATATTAGGCAGTATCTGCATTTCGCAAAAGAACAGGAACCAGATAATTATTGATATAAATAACTATTTTGATTTCAGGATTGCGGAGTTTTTTAAGAGAATTAACAGCAAGGAAATGCAGTATTGTTTTATGGCTGATATTTATAAACTGTACAGGCTTTCTTTGTGGTCACAGGATTATTGTAAAGGTATACTTGATAATTATTTAAAAGTTTTCAGGTTTTCAGATGCAGAGTGTAATTTTTTTGAGAATTTTAATAATGCTGCCCAGCAGGGCAATGTCGAAACAGCAGTCCAGTGTTACAGGAAATTCCAGGAAGAGGGATATGATGTAAGTTACCAGATTCTTGTATATTTCTTTCCAGGTTTTTCAATGGAAGAGTATTATAATAATATTGATATCAAAGCTGGTGAAACATTTGTGTTAGACAAGCCTTCATTGATAGAAGGTGATATAACAATAGAACGTGGAGGTTCCCTGCTTATTAACGGGGCTTATGTAAATATGAAAGGCTGCATAAGGACAACTGGAGGAAGGGTACGCCTTGATAATGCAAGGATTAAAGTAGACGAGTGTGAAAGTGGTTACTGGATGAATTTTAAGGAAACGGCAGTTGTAAATATAGAAAATTCTTTTATTGATTGCGGAAAAACATGTGGATTTATAAGGCAGGAAACAGGAAGGCTTATTATTGTGGGGAGCGAAATCAGAAGGACAGCTGGAGAACGGGCAGTAAGTTTTAATGGGCTTTCATCTTTAATAGAAAATACAGGATTTTATAATAATGTTTCGGGTGCAACAGGGATTTATGGTTCTGCTAAAATGGTTATGAAACAGTGTAGTTTTAATGACTGTTATGCTGATTATGGTGGTGCGGTATATTCTGAATCAATAGGAAATGTTAAAATTGAAAATTGTAATTTTAACAGATGTAAGGCGGCTTATCTTGGTGCAGCAGTTTATTTTAAATACCAGAAGTTTGGACAGTATGCAAGAGGATGTGAATGTAATGGCTGTATTCCGCCTGGTGATGGGATATTTAATGTATATGAAGACGATTTTGAGCTTAGGGTACGCTAGGAGGTGGTTTACATGATTTTAGATACACTTACAAAGTTTAATATGAGAAGAAAATTCTGGATGACACCAGAACACCATATGTGTACAAGGACAAAAGATTTTAAAGTTATGTATAGTTCAGCTGTTATCCTGCAGGCACAGCTGGACCAGGAGACCAACCCTCTTAACAATTATGAACTGGAACGTCTTCTTAAAGCAGGGCTTAAACTTGATTCTTCTGATGTTGCATGGGCACTTAGGAATTCAAGGGATAATGCAGCAGTTATTGACTATCTGCTTGATAATTTAAATACAGGCAGGGAACGTGCTTTTCTAATGATGGATTTGGTCAATGTGTCTATAAATGATGGTGGCATATCAGAAGAGAGCCGTAAATCTTTAGAACTTTTTTCAAGGATGTTTAGTGTGCCAAAAGATAAATTCAGCCTGCTACAGAAGTTTATCCAGTATGCATTTGAGGAAAATATTACAGAGTGCCAGAAGATTGCAGCATTTATTGGTGAAAAAGAAGATATAGGGATTCCAGATTTAAAATATTACATAATGCAACTTACAGAAAGCGAAGGGTTTACCCAGGAGATACTGGATGAGAAGAAACACTTCAGGCTGATTGACAGATGTAATATTTACGAGGATATAGTTTTAAATGAGGGTATGAGCCTGGTAATAGACAATGCTGTTGTAAGGATATTTGGGAATATATCACTTAATGGTGGCAGCCTGGTTATTAATAATTCTAAAATTGTCCGTAAATCAGGCCGTCACAGGGCATGTATAAACCTGCATACAGCAAACAGCCGTGTAACCCTTTCTGCTGTAGAAGCAGACTGCCGTAATTATGGTATGTTTATACGTGCAGAAGAAGGGGTGGCAGTTATAGAAAATTCTAATATATACCATACTACAAGGGGTGCTGCAGTGCGTTTCTGGGGCAAGGCACTTTCTATCTCAGGCACAGGTTTTTTTGACTGCTATTCACCAGAGGATGGTGGCGCTGTTATGGCAAGGGGAGGACGTGTAAGGATAAAAGGATGCCACTTCTGTGACTGCGAGGCGAAGCGTGGAGGAGCTGTTTATGGTACAGAGGGTACTGCTATTTCAGACTGCCATTTTACTAGATGCAATGTTGCTGAATATGGTGCTGCGGTATTTTATTCTGGTATAATGGAAGGCAAAGTTGAGAAACTTGAATATTCAGACTGCCATCCTACAGGGGCTGAGATAGTGCAGCATATTACATCAAGTAAGCCTTTACGTGTTACAGACGAATACCATATAGGAATTTCTACAATAATAGACTGCCCTGTATTTGTAGAGAGTGGAGGCAGGCTGTTAGTAGAAAACGCTGATATTTACCTTAATTACCCATTACATTGTACAGGACACCTTTTAATGAGAAATGCAAGGATTGTGTGTAACCATATTGAAAATGGGGATATGATATACCTTGATAATGCAAAAGAGTGCAGGATACACCATTGTGAAATTGATGGTATGTTAAAGACAGGCGGAATTAATATATTAAGTACAAGGATAAAAGTTACAAAATCACTTTTCCGCAATATGAACGGTGGCAGGGCAATTTATAATGCATACCAGCCTGAAATATCTAATTGTATATTTAATTTCTGCCAGAAAGGTGCAATATACAGCCAAGGTGGCAATATAGAACGCTGTGTTTTTGTAAACTGCAGGGCAAAGTGTGGTGCAGGAGTACAGATGTATGGAAGTAAAGGGGTTATAGATAAATGTATATTTAGAAGGTGTGTATCTGAATACTATGGAGGTGCTATTGATAAAGTAGTTGGTATGAGGATAACAAAGTGTACATTTGAAGAATGTAAGCCTGGAAATATTTCATAGAAGTTTATATACAGCCAAAACAGGGAACACGTTTGCGTTCCCTGTTTTAATAGTAAATTGTTATAATTATAGATTATACAAGCAGGAATTGCAAGCAATTCCTGCCAGAAGTGAGTGCCCTGGCATTCACTTTTATTCTTCTGTATTTTCTTTTTCTGTATTATCCATCACATCATCTGGTTTTGGCAGAAGATGCAGTTTAACCTTGTCAATACGGTTTTTAGTGGACTCAATAACAGTATATTTAGCATATTCATCTGAAACTGATTCCCCTGCATCTGGGAAATGGTCAAGAAGGTTAATAATATGGCCTGCTATGGAATCATAGTCTTCTGACTGTATTTTTATGCCTAATGCTTCATCAATATCATCAAGCTTAGCAATGCCAAGAAGAATATAATTTTCATCATCTATTTTAGTGATATCATCTTCTTCATTAATATCATATTCATCACGGATATCACCAACTATTTCTTCTATTAAATCTTCCATAGTAAGGATACCAGATGTTGAACCATATTCATCAAGCACAATCGCCATTGTTATAGAAGCCTTCTTCATTTCAAAAAACAGTTCCGATATTTTCTTGTATTCATAAGTAAAATAAGCACCTCTCATAACATCTGCCATATGGAAATCTTCTTTATTGCCCTGGTAGAAGAATACATCTTTCAGGTTAATTATACCAAGTATATCATCACGGCTGTCATTGTAAACAGGCATACGTGTATATTTCTCCTTGGAATAACATTCCATAAGTTCGTCATATGACAAATCTATACTGGCAAACTCTACATCCATTTTAGGTACCATTATATCTTTTGCAAGTGAATCACCAAAATCAACAACATTGGTAATCATCTTTCTTTCTTCAGTTTCAATTACTCCCTCCTCGTGGCTTACATCAAGTATTGTACGAAGTTCATTCTCTGTTATTGCAGGACGCTTTGAACTGCTTATGTGGAATAATTTGAGAAGCAGGTTTGAAAACTTATCAAATATAAAAGAAAGCGGGTAAAGTAAATTAGTCAGCATATAAACAGGTTTCGCATATAAAATTGCCATCTTTTCACTATTTATTGTTGCAAAAGATTTTGGCAGTATTTCACCAAAGATAATTACAAGAATTGTAAGTATACCTGTGGCAAGACCCGTAAATGCACTTGTCATTGTTGATAACCCAGCTTTTTTTGCCAGTTCTATAGCAAATGAGGTAGTAAGTGAAGATGCAGAAAGGTTCACTATATTATTACCAATAAGTATTGTACTTAAAAGTTTGGTTGGATTTTCAACCAGCTTTAAGACCAGGGCAGCATTTTTAACTTCTTCATCTGCCATTGATTTTAAGCGCATTTTGCTAATAGTTGTCAGGCATGTTTCTGCTGATGAAAAAAAAGCAGATAGCAACAGCAGTATAAATAAAATAGCTATCTTCGAGGCGTCACTAGAATCCAAATAATCACTCCATTCAAATAAATCTGTTGTTTATGTACGACAAGCAATATTTTACCGAGGAAATATAAAATTGTCAAGTATACATGGTTTTGGGTTTGCCTGTTTTTTAGTACACAATTTATGTGGCTCTGGCAATTCAAAATGTTTACCACCAAAAAGCCATATTTGCAACATGGCTTAAGCACCAGCGCCCTCCATACAGCTGCTTTTTGGTAAAACATTTGGAACTTGCCAGAGTAATATAGTCTTTGTGCAATTTAAAAAATGGGGAAACTCAAATACAGGCAGAAGCAGCATAATAAATGTATTTTATAATATTATTATTTATCTGTTTTATAT
>VSNJ01000208.1 GCA_009774235.1 Lachnospiraceae bacterium | reverse complement strand
CGATATAATACTTATTTTAAAAATATAAAAAAGCGTTGTGATAGATTACACTTTGCAGAAAAAATTGATAATAAAATTATTAAAATAATTGGAAATGATATTTCAGAGGCAAAAAAAAGAAGTAAAGATACATATAATTTTTGGAAAGATAAATATAATATACCTGGATATACAGCAATACAGGGGTGTTTTTTAAGGGTTGAGTATTTAATTAAGATGCAAGAAAAAAGTAATTATCTTTTGTGGGGAACTGGTTCAGGAAGTGAACATGCTAAAATAATAATTGATAATTTGTTACCTGGAATGGTTTGCGCTGGTTATATAGATTCTTATAAAACAGGCATTAAAGATGGTTTAAATATTTACTTGTCATCAGATTATAATTTTGATTCTGGAAATTATATTATTGTTGCAGCAACTACAGCAGAAGAAGAAATTGATAAATTTTTAAAAGAAAAAGGTCTGGAACAAATTAAAGACTATATGCCACAGTTTTTAATATAACAAATTTATATTTAAGCTAGATAAATAATAATATGAAGGAGAAATAATGAAAGTAGTTTTACTTGCAGGAGGACTTGGTACACGTATTTCAGAGGAAACACAGTTAAAGCCAAAACCGATGATTGAAATTGGAGGGAAACCTATTTTATGGCATATAATGAAAGAATATTCTTATTATGGCTATAACGATTTTATTATATGTGCAGGTTATAAACAGCATATTATTAAAGCATGGTTTGCAAATTATTTTTTATATAATAGTAATGTTACATTTGATTTTACTTCTGGAAAAAACAGTATGTTTATACATGACCAGTATTGTGAACCATGGAAAGTAACAGTAGTTGATACGGGATTGAATACAATGACTGGTGGAAGGTTAAAAAGGATACAACCGTATATACAAGATGAAACGTTTATGATGACATATGGAGATGCTGTTTGTGATGTTGATATATCTAAATTAGTAAAGTTTCATAAAAAGCATGGAAAAATAGCAACACTTACTGCTGTAATGGTTAAACAACAGAAAGGGATATTAGATATAGGGGAGGCTGGTGCTGTAAAAGCTTTCAGAGAAAAAAGTCTGACTGATAGTATACCAGTTAATGCAGGTTATATGGTATTAGAGCCTGAAATATTTAATTATCTTGAGAATGATTATACTATATTTGAAAAAGAACCTTTAGAAAAACTTGTGGTAAAAGGTGAGCTAATATCATATGTACATACTGGTTTTTGGCAATGCATGGATAATGTGCGTGAAAAGAATGTGTTGGAAAAATTATTGAAAGAGGGAAAAGCCCCATGGAAAGTATGGAATATGTAAAAAATACAATTATTTTATGTATTTATAATTAAAAAAGGTTTTAAGGTGGTAATAATGAAAAGTGCTGTTATGGTTGGAGGGACGGGCTTTATTGGACAATGGCTATTAAAGGAATTGTTGGACAATGGCTATTCTGTTATTGTGTTTACACGTTATCCTGGGCAACTGGGTTTCCAGGAATATGGAAACAGACTTGAAGTAATCAGGTGGAATGGTATCCAGAATATAAAAGAAATAAAATTAAAATATAATAAGTATGATTATTTTTTTTATCTGGCATGGGATGGTGTAATACCAGAATTAAAGAATGATATAGATTTGCAGTTAAAAAATATAAAATATGCAATAGCTGCAATGCAGTTTGCAAAAGAAAATTGTTGTGGGAAATTTATTGCGACAGGAACAGTTGCAGAATATGTATTTTGTAAACACACATTAAATGTTAATGAAAAACAATCTCCAGATGATTTTTATGGAGCAGCCAAAGTTTCAACATATTATATGCTTGATGTTTTAGCAAGACAGATTGATATAGGTTTTATATGGGTAATTGTTCCTAGTACATTTGGTCCAGGAAGGAAAGGAAACAATATTATTAATTACACAATACAGTGTCTTTTAAATAAAAAAAGACCTGTTTATGGAAAACTAGAACAACTATGGGATTTTCTTTATGTTTCTGAAGTAGTGAGAGCAATAAGGCTAGTGGCAGAAAAAGGTAAATGTGGAAAAGTTTACGGGATTGGAAGTGGGCAGTATAAATGTCTTAAAGAGTATATAGAAATTATAAGGGATATTATTGATCCTTGTCTGGAACTTGGAATTGGTCAAAAAACTGGAATACAATCAAATGTTTTGAGTTCATGTGTGGATATATATGATTTGGTTAAAGATACAGGATTTAAAACAGAGATTTCATTTGAAGAAGGAATTCAGCGTACTATTAAATATATAAGTGATAGCAGCAGATAACATATCAAGAAATTTATATTATGATGTGTGTTTTAATATAAAATTATGACAGGAGGAAAGAAATGTTTGAAAGCAAAAGTGAACAAGAAGCCAGAAAGATATTACTTGGTTTAGTTAATGAATATTATAATACATATCAAAAAGGAAAAGACGGGTACCATAAAGGGGACAGGATACCTTATGCAGGCCGGGTTTTTGATGGGGAGGAAATGTGCAACCTAGTTGAAAGTTCTCTGGATTTCTGGCTTACTTCAGGGAAGTATACCAAAGAATTTGAGGGTACATTCTGCAGTACACTAGGTGTAAAATTCTGTTCACTTGTTAATTCAGGTTCATCAGCAAACCTGCTGGCATTTATGGCACTGACATCACCGCTTCTTGGGGACAGGGCAATACAGAGGGGTGATGAAGTAATTACAGTTGCAGCGGGTTTCCCAACAACAGTTGCACCAATAGTACAATATGGTGCAGTGCCAGTCTTTGTTGATGTGGCAGTACCAGGTTACAATATTGATGTGTCAAAGCTTGAAGAGGCAGTTTCCTGCCATACAAAAGCAGTAATGCTTGCACATACACTTGGCAACCCTTTTGATATAAAGGCAGTAAAAGAGTTCTGTGACAGGCATGGCTTATGGCTTGTAGAAGATAATTGTGATGCACTTGGTTCAAAATATATTATGGATGGAAAAAAATATTTTACAGGGACATTAGGTGACATAGGTACTTCAAGTTTTTATCCACCACACCATATAACAATGGGTGAAGGTGGTGCTGTATATACAGATAACCCTATATTACATAAAATAATCCGTTCAATGAGGGACTGGGGCAGGGAATGTTCGTGCAGCCCAGGTCAGGATGGCATGTGTGGTCATAGGTTTGACGGCCAGTATGGGGAATTACCTCCAGGATATGACCATAAATATGTATATTCCCATTTTGGTTACAACCTGAAAGCTACAGACATGCAGGCGGCAATAGGCTGCGCACAGATTAAAAAACTTGCAGGTTTTACAGAAAAAAGACGTAAAAACTTTGATATTTTATATAATGCTTTAAAGGACTGTGGTGAATACCTGGTATTACCTGAAGCTACAGAAAATTCAATCCCAAGCTGGTTTGGTTTTGCAATTACATGTAAAAAAGGTGTTGAAAGAAGCAGGATTGTCAGTCATTTAGAGAAGGAAGGTATACAGACAAGGATGCTTTTTGCTGGCAACTTGGTAAAGCACCCATGTTTTGATGTTATGAGGGAAAAAGGTGAGGGTTACCGGATTTCAGGAAGCCTTGAAAATACAGACAGGATAATGGAGGATACTTTCTGGACAGGGGTATTCCCTGGCATGACAGAGGATATGCTTATGAAGATGGCAAGTGAAATAAAGGCATGTTTATAAGTGGTTGTTGTAACCAGTAGTAAAATAATTTAACAGAAAATATATGGCATGTACTGTGTAATACCCTGGACACTGCAAAGCTGCCATAGGACTGGTGTGTAGCCAGGAACTACAGAAGGGTGTGTTGCAGCATCTGTATGGAGGCAGGACAAGTTTAAGCATTTTTTATATTAGAGAAAGGTTATGGAAGGCAGTATGGTGGATTTATCATTTTATAAAAATAAGAAAGTTTTTATTACAGGGCATACTGGTTTTAAAGGGTCATGGATGGTGAAGGCACTGTTAAATGTAGGTGCAGATGTATCAGGTTATTCACTGGATGTCCCAGAAGAGCCATGTCTTTTCAGGCTTATAGGGCTGCAGGACAAGGTAGAGTCATTTTATGCAGATATACGTGACTATGGCAGATTAAAAACCGCATTTAATTCTGTAAAACCGGATATTGTCATACATATGGCGGCACAGCCGCTTGTAAGGGAGTCTTATAAAGACCCTCTTTATACATACAGTACAAATATTTTAGGGACTGTAAATATCCTGGAATGTATACGTAATTCCGCCTGTACAGGTTCATTCCTGAATGTTACTACTGACAAGGTATACAGGAACAAGGAGTGGGAATGGGGATACCGTGAGGATGAAGAGTTATGTGGGCGTGACCCATATTCTAATTCCAAATCCTGTTCAGAGCTTGTGACCTATTCCTATAAGTCTTCTTTTTTCACTACAGGTGACGGTTCTGTGACAGTACCAGTGTCCACCGCCAGGGCTGGTAATGTAATTGGTGGGGGTGATTTTTCAGAAGACAGGATTATTCCTGACTGTGTAAGGGCATGTCATAATAAAGAAAAAATAAAAGTACGTAACCCTGGGTCTGTCAGACCATACCAGCATGTACTTGAACCAGTAATGGCGTATCTTATGGTTGCAGCAAAGCAGTATGGGGACAATTCATATGCAGGATGTTATAATGTAGGTCCGGATGAGTCAGACTGTTTGAGGACTTCTGATTTAGCAAGTTTGTTTGTGAAATGCTGGGGTGATGGTGCAGAATGGGTACAGGAAGGTGATGGTGGGCCACATGAAGATAATTATCTGAAACTGGACTGTTCAAAGATAAAATCTGTTTTTGGATGGAAACCACGGTGGAATCTGGAAACAGCTGTATACAAAACAATTGAATGGTCAAAATGCTGGTTTTCTGGAGATGATATTTCAAAATGTATGGACAGACAGATACAAGAATTTATTTTTAAATAAAATAAATTATTATGTTTAATAATATCTGTTAAAAATGGAGAAAAGTTAAAAAATGGTGATAGTTAGAATATTAGGTGGATTAGGTAATCAAATACTGGCTTTTTCATTTGCATATAGTGTTTCAAAAATTTGTTCTGAAAATATCTGCTTAGATGTTTCAGACTATTATAAAGGTTATATTTGGCAATATGCGTTAGATTATTTAAGAATTCCAGATTATGTTAAAATAAAAATTTTTACTAAAGAAGAAAAAAGCGGAATTTTAAATTCTTGTGATTTAATTATAGAAGAATCACAAAATATACGTAAAAGAGAAGATTTAAAAAGTTTAATATCATATAAACATTTAGATAAAAATATTTATATAAATGGATATGGTAATATAGAGGTATGTACAAAAGATGAGCTGTATGATTTACAAAACATATTTAGTATAAAAGAAAATAAAAGTTATATGGGTAATTTATACAAACAGATAAATAATGAAATAAGTGTTTCCGTTCATATAAGAAGTGGGGATTTTATTACAGATGATAATGAGTATTATATGGCAGCAATACAATATGTTAAGGAGTTATTTCCTGACGCAGTCTTTTATTTTTTTTCAGTAGAAACATCAATAGATAGTATTAAAGATTTATTTGGTTCTGATAATAAGTATCATTATATAAGATTTTCTGGAAATTACCAGGAAACTATTGATGAGTTAAGTTGTATTACTGCTTGTAAAATACACATTATTTCAACTGATAGTTCATTTAGCCAGTTTAGTGCATGGCATGATAATAAAAAAAATAAGATAATTATATTATCACATAAGACAAAATATGATTTTTTTAAGATTAATGAAGGTAATCCTGTTATTTTAGATAATGATATGATAGAGGAATTATCTAAAAAATATAAAAGTTTTTATAATAGCCATAAATTTTTGTATGATAATCAATCTGTTATGAAACAGATTGATAAATTAGAGAAAAGTATTTTTACAGATATTGAAGAATCAAGAAAAATTATTAGTTATTTGTATTCACATGCTGAGCTTTATGACGCAGATATATGGATGGAACTTTTGATTAAAATGGGAAAAATATATTACAATGAAAATAAGTTTATTGCTGCTGAGCAGATATTTGAAAAATGTATTATGTATAAAAAAATTAATTCACAGGTAATAAATTTATTATTAAAATGTTATAAGAAACAAATACCATATATT
>VSNJ01000207.1 GCA_009774235.1 Lachnospiraceae bacterium | reverse complement strand
ATCTCTGCTGTTTTCTTTTAGAGAGTAATGATTTACAATCTAATTGTTGATATTATTCGTTTGGACGGATATAATAAAAATATTCTATTTGAGGAGGTTAAGTTATATTTGAGTATATGACGGCACAGGAAGCTGCTGAGCGTTGGTCAATTTCAGTGCGGCGTGTGCAGCGGCTTTGTAAGGAAAACAGAATCGAAGGTGTATTGAATGTTAATCGGGTATGGCTAATTCCTAAAAATGCTTTAAAGCCTGCTGATGGAAGATATAAAATAAATAAAAAACAGATGGAATTGAATAAGCATGAAAAATATTTTAATTATTGATGATGATAAAGATTTATGTAGTTTGTTAGAGCGTGAACTCAAAAAAGAAAATTTCAATATTATTGTATGCCATGATGGACAAACAGGCCTTGATGCTTTTAAAACACAAAATTATCAGCTTGTAATTCTGGATATTATGCTGCCTGTCATGAATGGATATGATGTCTTGACTGAAATAAGAAAGTTAAATAATGTTCCCGTTTTAATGCTGACTGCAAAAGATTCTGAAATTGATAAGGTATCTGGATTGAGATTAGGTGCTGATGATTATATAACGAAACCATTTTTAATAGCTGAATTTATTGCTAGGGTGCAATCTCTTATCCGAAGGTTTACAGTATTTAACCATAGTGCAGAGGAGAAAATAATCTTGAGTTTTAAGGGATTGGATATAGATGTATTGTTAAGGGCTGTGCTCATCAATAATAATCCCATATACTTAACAGCCAAAGAATTTGATTTATTATATTTTCTTGCGTCTAACCAAGGAAAGGTATTTACAAAAGAACAAATTTACACGCACGTTTGGAATAATGACTATTCTTATGATGATAGGAATATCATGTCATTTGTTAGCAAACTGCGTAAAAAGATAAAAAATGAAAAACTTCATATAGATTATATTCAAACTGTTCACGGAATAGGCTATCGTTTCAGTTTGGAGGTTTGAATATGATTTATCTGCTGATATTTCTCTGCTTTATTATTATTTTACTGCTTCACCATAATTTATCAAACAAGAAAAAAATACAGGAAATTGTTAAAATTCTTGATGATATTTATTCTGGAAACTTAGACAGACGATTGGTTGCTGATGAAAATTCAGAAATAAGCAGCCTTGTTTATAAAATCAATGAAATCGTAATCAAGGATAAGCATAAACTGTCAGAATTTAATAAAGCAGAAAAGGCGTATAAAAAATTGGTTACCAGCCTGTCTCATGATATCCGTACACCATTATCTACCCTTATTGGGTATTTAGAGGTGTTAGAAAAGGATACTATGAGTTATGAGGAACAACAGAAATTTATACAAATTGCTAAAGAAAAGGCTTTAAACTTAAGTGCCTATATTCAGTCTTTGTTTGAATGGTTAAAACTAGAGTCTGGAGAGTGGACTTATGATTTTAAAGAAGAAAATATTTGTGAGCTAACACGTCTGGTTCTTGCTGATTGGATAATAAAATTTGAGGGAAATAATATCAATTTCAATTTTGATATTCCAGAAAAAGCGTTATTTATTCTGATTGATAAAAATGCTTATGATAGAATTATCAATAACCTGTTGGCAAATATGATTAAACATAGCCATGCAAACAAGCTTGTGGTACAGGTTACTGAGGAAATAAGCGAAGTGCAAATAGCAATCTCTGATAATGGTGTTGGAATAGACGAAGCAGAGTTACCGTTTATATTTGACCGTTTGTATAAATGTGGTACTTCACGTACAGAAAATAGTAATGGTTTAGGATTAGCGATTACAAAAGAATTGACGATTGCACATAATGGGACAATTAATGTAATCAGCGGTTATGGAAAAGGAACAACTTTTAAATTAAGATTTCCAAAAAACATGAAAAAAGCATAATTACGGCAAGGTTTTGGCAAGGTTTATGTGATTTAATTGTAAAGAAAGAGGAGGCAGAAAAATGGAAAATCAGATTATTCTTGCCACAAAGCAACTGACAAAAAAATATGGAGATGTTAGGGCTGTTGAGCAAATAAATTTGAATGTTAAAAAAGGCCGCATATATGGCTTGCTAGGAAGAAATGGAGCTGGCAAGACTACCATAATGAAAATGGTTCTTGGACTTATTTCTATTTCGGAAGGAGAGATAGAAATTTTTGGGGAGCGGCTAAAAGGAAATGAAAAAAGTATTTATACACGGATAGGCTCTATTATAGAAACACCTAGTTTTTATTCTTATTTGACAGGGACAGAAAATTTAGAAATATTTTCAAGGTTACGAGGAACAATCAAAAAGAATGCTGTAAAAAGTGCATTAGAAGTGGTTGGGCTTCCTTATAAGGATAAGAAACCATTTGTTTCATATTCATTAGGCATGAAACAACGGCTTGGAATTGCCAATGCCATATTGAATGACCCAGAGATTTTAATATTGGATGAACCGGCAAATGGACTTGACCCCGTGGGCATAGTTGAAATAAGAAAATTCTTGCAGACATTGTGCCACGAACAAGGAAAAACTATTATTATTTCAAGTCATATTTTATCTGAAATTGCCTTACTTGCAGATGATATAGGGATAATACATGACGGTCATTTATTGAAAGAATTTTCTATGAATGAATTAGAAGAAAAGAACAAAAGGTTTATTGAAATTAAAGTGAATTCTGTCACTAAAGCCACACAATTATTAGAAAATATGATGAAATGTAAAAATTATACCGTCACAGATAAAAACTGTATTGAAATTTATGATGAAAATTTAAATACAGAGGAAATAGCAGACTGTTTAGTGTCTCATGGAATCGGCTTATCATCATTAGTTTTCAAACATGAAACATTAGAAGATTATTTTACTTCTTTGACTGGAGGTGCAAAATTTGAATAATGCATTTCAAACGGAAATTTTAAAATTAAAGAAAAATAAAATGGCTTTTATTGGTTTTGTATTTACTATTTGTATTCCTGTTTTATTGGTTTTAAAAGCTGTATTCCTTGATAAAATCAAAATTGATTATCACGAATGGATACAGACAGTTTTCATGTTAGTAAATTTGGTTTTGCCTATCATGAGCGGCTTTTTTATAACCCAGTCAATGCAAAAAGAATATGGAGAAAAAACAATTATCAATATTATTACTGCACCTGTAAATAGAAAGGTATTTGTATTTAGCAAAATTACCGTTTGGTTTTTCTGGTATGTAGTAGTTATGATTGTTACTGAGTGCTTGACAATCTTAGGTTCATTAATTTTGTTTCATTCACAAGTTACATCTTCTGCTATTTGTTTTACAATACAGTTGTTTACACAAATTGGTCTTTTAAGTTATATTGCGTTTTTACCAATCATTTGGATTGCTATAAGGCAGCGGACTTTGTTTTATCCAACCATGCTATCTGTATTATTTTTCGTATTATTGCAATGTGCTGGTTCTCAAGTATCGGAAGAATTGCTTCCAGTAGCATGTTTTGTCCCGTGGTTTGCTATACAAATATCTGCAATGCTGCCAGCAAATAGTCAATACTTATATATATGTATAGCTTCAATACTATGCTCTGGACTGCTTGGAATTATTTTAGCAATTTTTGAATTTAGGACACAAGATTTATAGAAATTTAAAGTCTTGGCTTGTAACCGCAGTATGCTGATTTAATACATAAAGGGGGCTGTTTGTAATGTTTGAGGAATGGATACTTTGTCCAATTTGCCGAAGTAAAACACGCAACAGGATTAGAGAGGATACCGTTTTGAAAAACTATCCTCTCTACTGCCCGAAATGCAGGGAATGTGCAAGGGAAAGGTTAGAGAGTATGAAAGAGCTTTGCCGTGAATGGGAACAGTTTGTATGAAAAGCAGAATGGATTGAGAAGGCAGAATTGGAAAATAGAGAGAGAATCAGAGATATAGAATGTGGGGCATGGCAGTTGTCATGTTTTTTATTTAGTGGTAGTAAGTTAAATGGGGGAGTAGTATAATTAGAGAAGAAAATTTGAATTTTTATTATGCAAATTATAGGAGAAGTATTATGATGAATATATATGAACAAGTTGAAAGAAATATAAATGAACTTGTAGACAATAATGTGGATTGGTCTGCGTGTGCAACATCAGAGGAAATGCAGAATGCCAAAGAGGGAAAGCTAACAATAAAGTTTTTTGATAAGGAAATACCAACAGATTGGTTAAAGGATATAAAAGGGAAAAATATTTTATGTCTAGCAGGAGCAGGAGGATTGCAGGCACCTTTACTTGCTTGTGCAGGAGCAGAAGTAACTGTTTTAGATATTTCTGAAAAGATGTTAGATAAAGACAGAAAAATAGCAGAAGCCGGGCATTTAAGTATTAGAATTGAAAAAGGAAATATTTGTGATTTGTCATGTTTTTCTGATGGCAGCTTTGATTATATATTAAACCCTGTTTCTTTAATGTATGTTCCAAGTGTAAAACCAGTATTTAAAGAATGTTATCGTGTCTTGAAAAATGGTGGAATATTTATAATGATGGCACCAAGTCCAATAAATTATTTATGTGATTTTATTGATGATGGAAACGGAGGATATTATAAGGCTGTAAATAGAATGCCATATTGTTCTGCTGATTTTGATAGTATGGGTAATTGGGTAGAATATGGACACACTATGGAAGATTATATCGGTGGACAAATTGAAAGTGGATTTGTTATCAATGGTTATAGTGAATGTCAGTTGGAGGATATAACGGAATTATATTTTTTGACCAGAGCAATTAAAAAGGTATAACAGTTGGGGCTCTGCTTTAGCTCTAAAATTTTTGATAACCATAAAAATATGGATAAAAATGGAAAATATGATAGAAAATATGTAGGAAAACAAATGAAAAACATTTAGATTGTATTTTCTAAAGTTCGTGAAGGTGGTGACAAAACAGTGCCATAGATGGAAAATTTTATGAAGTATAGCAGTTCATTATGGAAAATTCTTTGATATATCCATATTATAGTGTTAATAAAGTTAATTTGTTCAAAATCTCATGTCTACAAGATTGTAAAAGAACTGAACATGGAACTTGCAGGACAGGGATATATTGATAAAATGACAGACATGGAAAAGAAAGTCATGGGGTGGCTGTGTACAAAAACCGTGGCAGATACAGAACTTTACAAAACGGGCAAGGACGTGCAAAATTTGATATACTGGGCATGTCTGTTAGAGCAGATAAAGGAAAAAATAATACAATCCGCAATCTGGCCAAAGATTATAAAAAATAGAGCTGGATTACTGAGAGGGAGTATGGGTGCAGTTGGAACATATTAAAGAATTCTGTAAAGAGCATAATAATCTGTATGAGAAGCAGAATGGGTTGAAAGGGCAGAAGTGGAAAATAGAAAAATCGTTGGAATGATAAGAAATATGGACTGTGGTGGTTGCTATACTCCACATTTTTTGTAACAAACTGTATAAGGATATGTTATACTTAGAATAACATATTGGAATTTTATGCTTGCTTGTGAGTAGAAAGGGTGTATATTATGAATTAAATATCTACAATTCACAAGAAATGATAATACAGATAGGAATAGATGTTGTAGAATGGATTTATTAACTGGAAGGAAGGTAAAAAAGTGAATAATCTACAACTGATAGAAAAGGTACTATATTACATTGATGAACATATATATGAGGAACTGACCTATGAACGTTTAGCAGAGGTGTCCGGTTACTCATCCTTTTATTTCCACAAGATTTTTTCATCAGTAACAAAAGCAAGCCATATAAAGGGATTTAAAGGTAAGTGGGAATATCCTTGGGTTGTGACATATCATGGGGAAGTGATTGGCCAGATACAATTGTTTAATTTTTTTAATCATAATACTTGTGCAGAGGTTGGTTATTTCATTAAGAAAACTTATTGGAATCATGGAATCAACACAAAGGTATTAAAGGTATTTTCCTATTCATAAAGAACACGGGTATGTGGTGATTAAGCAAAAGGAATTAATGCAGGACAACCAGAATTATTTGTTTGTCAAGAGTTTTACTGCAAAAAAAGAAAGGCTTAGGTTGCAGTGTAGTGTATATTTATTAAAGAAATATACACAGTATAAGAAGATTGGCACACAGAACAAGATAAACTTTGTAGATGGATTGATAACGGAAATGCCAGAGTGCCTTGTATATGCATTATATGTGATTTTTAATTATAATCTTTATGAGGAATATTATAGTATTTAGAATGGCTA
>VSNJ01000206.1 GCA_009774235.1 Lachnospiraceae bacterium | reverse complement strand
TCTAAAAACCATTTATAGAAACAGGATTTAATACTTTTTTAACTTTATGAGGTTATCCTGTTACAGCTATAAAATTCCTTGCTATATTTGTAATGATTATGGTATAATTATATTTAAATTTTTTGGCCATCTATAACAACCGTCCTATTATATTATAGAAAGGAATACGATAATTATGCATGAAAAATACAATAAAGAAATACTGGACCTTATAAGAAGCATGCAGAATATAGATTATATTAACCCAGAAGATATACCAGATATAGATTTATATATGGACCAGGTTACTACTTTTATGGATGAACACCTCAAGTCTTCTAAGCGTTTTGATGATGATAAAATCCTTACTAAAACAATGATTAATAATTATACTAAGAATAACCTGCTTCCTCCTCCTGACAAGAAAAAATACACAAAAGAACATATGCTTCTTCTTATATTTATATACTATTTTAAAAATTTTCTTGCTATTAATGATATTAAAAGTGTATTAGAACCTATATCAGATAAGTTCTTCCAGGCAGATGACGGCCGCAACCTGGACAGCCTTTACAAAGAAATTGTTTCACTAGAACTAGATAACGTAGATTCACAATTAAGGGATATTATACGTAAACTTAAAAAGTCAAATGAAACATATGCAGATGTAGAAGACCCCGAAGAAAAGAATATTTTATCAAAATTTGCATTTATATGTATGTTAAGTTTTGATGTATGGGTAAAAAAGACAATTATTGAAAATATAATTGATGATACCCTTGGTAAGAAAAAATAAAATATTTACATTATACTACCAGAAAATAAAAGTGTCATTATAAACAATAAGTTTGAGTTTCCCCATTTTTTAAATTATACAAAGATTATATTACTCTGGCAAAATACCTGTGTATTAAAAAAATGGGGAAACCAAAAAAACAATAAGAAGTATACAAAGTTTGTATTACTCTGGTAATTACCAACAGCCCTTAGATTTCCAGATTTGAATATACAGACATTATTTTGTACAAGGGCACTGCACAGTTTAATTCCCAGTTCCCAGGTATTCATATAACTTGTCTATAGAAGTGTTAATTACAAGTTCTTCTGGAAACCCTGCTTTTTCAATTACTTTCACTGCACGTCCAAAGTTCCCGACTTCTTCTTCTATATGTGCATCACTGCTAATTATTACAGGTTGTCCATATATTTTGCACAGCCTTAACATTTCAAGGTCGTTTTTCTCTGCATCCTGCCTGAAACCATTTGGATTAAGAGAAGCATTATTTAATTCAAGAAGTACATGGTTCTCTCTGGCAGCAAGCACAAGCTTCTCCATATCAACAGGAAACCTCCCGTCATCAGGATGGCCTATTATATTTACATGTGGGTTCTTCATAGCCTTTATATACGCATTAAGGTTCTCTTGTGCTGTACCTGGTTTATAACATGGTTCATGTATGCTTGCAATACCTATGTCAAGGGCTTCTATTGCATCACCCCGCAAATCAAGCATACCATCCTTATTAAGTATATCCAGCTCTGCACCAAACAGAAGTTTAACCCCGTACTTTTCACGTCTTAATGCACGGAAATTAAGAAAATTCATATAAGAACATGAGCCTGGCATCATAGGCGCATGGTCCGTTATACCAAGAAGCTTAAGCCCCTTGTCTGCAGCACTTCTCACCATTTCATTTATTGTATTATATGCATGTCCGCTTGCAATGGTATGTGTATGTGTATCAAGTATTAAATCCATAATCTGCCTCCTTATTTTCCTTATATGTCAAGTTCCAGCTGTGCCTCCTGCTCTGCTTCAAGTTTAAAGTCTTCAATTTTGTCAGGATTTATAACTGGCAGATCATCAAGGGATTCTATTCCAAAGTTCCTTAAAAATTCTTCTGTAGTCGCAAAAAGTATAGGCCTTCCTGGTGCATCAAGCCTTCCTGCTTCACAGACAAGGTTATATTCCACAAGTTTATTTACTGCGTGGTCTGTTTTAACTCCACGTATATGTTCTATTTCTATCTTTGTAACTGGTTGTTTATATGCTATAATGGACAATGTTTCAAGGAGCACATCTGTAAGCACATGTTTCTTTGGGACATGTGCAATTCTCACAAGTGTTTCATACATCTCAGTCTTTGTACACATCTGGTACGCACCATCAAGTTCTATTATCTGTATGCCCCTGTCTTCTCCAGAATATTTGTCCATCATATTCCTGATTACACGCCTGCATGTGTCTTCATCCTGTTCTGTAGCCACAGCTATGCGTTCAAGCCCTACAGCATCACCCATAGTAAAAAGTATAGCCTCAATCCTTGCTTCCAGCTCTGAAATCGTCATGCTAATCCTCCAGTATTATATGTAATCAGAATATCATCAAAAATATTTTCCTGGACTATTTCAAGCTTTCCTGCCTTCATAAGTTCAAGTATGCCCAGAAATGTTACTATAACCATAGTTTTGCTGGCATTATCCTCAAGCATTGCCCTGAAGCTGAACCTTCCATGTGAAGACGCATAATCTTCAATATAAACTACCCTTTCTTCAAGGCTTATTTCTTCTTTTTTAATCTGCCCGAACTTGCTTCTTACAGGGTCTATTTTATCAATCTGCCTTTTCATTACACTATTAAAAACAATCTGTAATTTATTAAGCGTAATACCAGATAAAAGCTCACTGGTATTAACTTCTTCCTTATATGAAGCTATTTCATCAGGCAGGCATACTTTCCTGAATAACTGTTTGGAAGCATCAAGCTGCAAATCTTTCAGTTCAAATGCTGCGTACTTAAATGTCTTATATTCAAGCAGCCTCTCCACAAGCTCTTCCCTTGGGTCTTCTTCTTCCCCGTTTTCTTTCTTTTCTTTTGGAAGAAGCATTTTAGACTTGATTTTAAGAAGAGTTGCTGCCATTACAAGAAATTCACTCATAATATCCATATCTTTGTTTTCCATATGTGTAATAATATCCATATACTGCCCCGTAATTTCCACTATTGGTATATCAAAAATATCAATTTTATTTTTCTCTATCAAATGCAGCAACAGGTCAAGCGGCCCGTCAAATACATCAAGCTTTACAGGAATTCCCATAAATTATCTCCTTTACCACAATATCAGCCTGAGCAGCCTTATGCTTCCATAATGGATTATATCAAACATCAGGGCAAGTATAAAAACCAGCTTTATTAAAGAATCAGCTTTTATAATACTGAGATAATACTTTGCAGATATTCCAGCTATTATTAACCCCATATCAAATGTAGATATTGGAAACATATTTGCAATAAACATGCCCGAACTTAGCACTGCCATATACTGCCAGAACAGTGAAACAACATGGGCTTTAATGCCGCCTGAACTAAACAGGCGGTCCATTCCAAGGCAGCCTGTCTTTAAAACAGCAGTGCTTAAAACAAATAAAAGAATTATTACAGAAAAACCTGTAATTCCAAGTATCATATTAGTTTTTTTATCCCTTATCCTGAATAAATGGGGTTTTGAAAACGGGACAAAAGACGTTACTGAAAGCAGTATGCCTAACGGGTCAATATATCTCCATATAGCCAGTATGCTATTATTATGGCTTGCTGGCTGTTTTTGCACTTTACGTACACAGAGATACACTATAGATTTTATAAGTTCATGTATTACCATAATAACAGATGCGGCAATAATACAAAGCAGGATTTCTAATGCAATCTCTTTCACTTGGCACCTCTAACTATTTATAATAATCAAACTGCAGCCCATACATTTTTACTGTATCACCTTCTTCTATGCCAAGTGCTTCTAATTCTTCTATAATTCCTGATTTATGGAGGAATTTCTGGAAGAACTGGAACCCTTTTTCAGAATCAAGGTTAGTATATCCAAGCATCCTTTCAATACGTGGTCCTTCAACGACATACATATTTTCATCTGCATCATATTCTACTGTATATGGTTCATCAGGCAGTGTAATATCATTGTCTTCATATTCCTTCTCAAATACTACTGGTTCTTTGCCAGTTTCATCAAGAAGTTTTTTTACATAATATAAAAGTTCTTTTACTCCCTTACCGCTTACTGCTGATACCGGAAATACTTTTATTCCTTTTGGCTCAAATTCTTCTTTTAAAAGCTCTATAACTGTTTCTTCTTCTGTTCCATAAAATACATCTGTCTTATTAGCGGCTATTACCTGGGGTCTTTTTAAAAGTTCCCCACTGTACTTTGCAAGTTCATTATTAATTATATTTATATCATTCAGAGGGTCTCTTCCTTCTGTTGAAGCAGCATCTACCATATGGATAAATACCCTTGTACGCTCAATATGCTTTAAAAATTCATGCCCAAGACCTGTTCCTTCTGAAGCCCCTTCTATAAGCCCAGGAATATCCGCAACAACAAACCCTGCTGCACCATCAAGGTCTACAACACCAAGGACTGGCTGTAACGTAGTGAAATGATAGTTTGCAATCTTTGGCTTTGCATTGCTTATACGTGATAAAAATGTTGACTTGCCTACATTAGGGAAACCAATAAGCCCTACGTCAGCTATTGTCTTAAGTTCAAGCGTTACATACAGCTCACGTCCAGGCTTTCCTGGCTGTGCATACTTTG
Organism: Lachnospiraceae bacterium; assembly: GCA_009774235.1. GTDB lineage: Bacteria > Bacillota > Clostridia > Lachnospirales > Lachnospiraceae > Butyribacter. Next base: position 1,680 of record VSNJ01000206.1, on the reverse strand, counting down.
GCACCTGCATTGTTGGTGTGGCATAGTGCATATTTCCCTTACCGCCTCTGCCGCCTTTCAATATAACTTCCCTTTTGCATCCATATGACATATCTGCAATTACTTTTCCAGTTTCTGCTTCCCTTATAACAGTTCCTTCTGGAACTTTTATAACAAGGTCTTCACCATCTGCCCCGTGGCAGCGTCTCTTACCGCCTGGCTCGCCATCACCTGCACAATATTTTCTTTTATGACGGAAATCACCCAGGGTATCCAGCCCAGTGTCAACTTCAAATATAAGGTCACCACCTTTGCCGCCATCACCGCCATCTGGACCACCTGCCGCCACATACAGCTCACGCCTGAAACTTACATGCCCGTCACCACCCTTGCCGGAACGTATATATATTTTAGCACTGTCAGCAAACATCATTCCACCTTCTTTCTGGATTACATATTATTATACAATAAAGGGGCTGTAGAAACAGCCCCTCTAAAATCTCTGTTATAATTCAGATAAAAGTCTATTTAGCTTCTACTGGATATACAGAAGCCTGCTTCTTATCCCTGCCTTTTCTTTCAAAACGGAGTACACCATCTACTAAAGCAAATAATGTATCATCACCACCACGGCCTACATTTATGCCAGGATGGATTTTTGTACCACGCTGCCTGTAAATAATATTACCTGCAAGCACAAACTGTCCGTCTGCCCTTTTTGCCCCTAATCTCTTTGATTTTGAATCTCTGCCGTTCTTTGTAGAACCCATTCCTTTTTTATGGGCAAATAACTGAAGGTCCATTTTAAACATTTTATTACACCTCCTGCTTTTTCTTAATTTTAATCTTTATATATTTCTTTCCATATTCACTTTGTATGGCACTAAGCCCTAAAACAAGTGAATCAAGTAACAGTCCTGCTGATGCACTGACCGGTTTTGACGTAATATTAAATGAAACTATATCTTTCTCTTCATGTACAGCCCCATCAAATTTATCATCAGTAAACTGCTCTATTGAATTCATTGTATTAATGACAAGTGCAGATACTGCCGAACATACTATATCATTACCATATGCTGCAAATCCAGCATGTCCTTCCATACGAAAACCATAATATACATCATCCTGGTTCTGATAAACTGTAACCTTTACCATTATGCCACCTTCTGGCTAAGCATTAATTTTTTCAATCTTAACCTGTGTATAGCTCTGCCTGTGGCCATTCTTTTTGTGATACCCAGTTTTTCTCTTATACCTGTAAACAATAACTTTCTTAGCACGTCCTTCTTTAACTACAGACGCTGTTACTGTTGAACCAGACACGTCAGCACCTGCTTTCATTGTCCCATCATTTACAGCAATAACATCATCAAAAGTAACTGTTTCACCTGCCTGGGCAGCAAGCTTTTCTACGTTAATGATATCACCTTCAGATACTTTGTACTGCTTTCCACCTGTTGCAATAACTGCGTACATATCTGCACCTCCTATTTATCATTACTCGCTAGTTTTGGCGCCTGTATGGTATATGCAGGACTTAATATAACCTCACTAAGCGGCACACTAGGACAGTTTATCACTGCTTCCTTTATTTGTCAACAGTTTTTTGAATTTCCTTCATGTCCGTTTCATAAATTCCAATAATTCCTATTTATTTATTTTTGAGGGGACGGACGGTTTCCATGCCAGAGCCAGAAT
>VSNJ01000205.1 GCA_009774235.1 Lachnospiraceae bacterium | reverse complement strand
GTGCAAATGCTCATGTACGGTAAAGAAGCAAGCAACCGAAAACAAGAGATAGACCGCCAGCACCACACTATTCCGAATCAAAGAAGCTAAAGACCAAAAGACAAGCACCGTGGAAATGTGTATAACTTGCTATTCCGTCATGGAAAAGTCCGTTCACAGAACATGGAAAAGCTAAAGTGCAGCTTTCCCACATTCTGCAAACAGACTTTCCCACAACTCCATAAGATAGCAAGTTATGCACATTACGCACAGTGCCGACTGCTACGGAATCCCTCTCACACCTATATCTTTTTTGAATACCACAAAAAAGATAGATTTAGAGATAGCGGAATGATATAATCTGAATATACATATTTCCTTATATTTCGTCAAATTTTGTTCAGAATTATACTATCAGTAGAGTTAAAAAGCCCCATTTTCTCCAACTCTACCGTTGGTAGGTGTTCATTTTTATGCCGGATTTATATAATTTACCGCAAGCAGGAGGGCTGAATGATGAATCAAATTAAGATTGGAGCTTTTATTTCCGAACGCCGGAAAGCAAAAGGCTGGACGCAAAGCCAGTTAGCAGAAAAACTGGAAATAACCGATAAGGCTATTTCAAAATGGGAAACAGGACGGTCTATGCCGGATTTGTCTTTGTTTATGCCTTTATGCACTCTTTTAGATGTTACTTTGAATGAACTATTTGCGGGCGAGTGCATTGCAGAAGAAAAATTGAAAGAAAAAGCAGATAAGGTACTTATGGACGTGATTACAAATTGGTTAGGACATGATAAATGGGAATCAAAAGAAAGTGATACAACCCCCGAAAATGTTTTGGAAGTTGAAAATGTTTCCAAACTCTATGAAACGGAAAACAATTCAGTATTAGCTGTAAATGATGTAAGTTTTCAGATACCACACGGCAGCTTTGTTGGAATTATGGGGGCTTCTGGTTCTGGAAAAACAACATTGCTTAATTTAATAGCCACAATAGACAAGCCCACAAGTGGGACGATACGAATAAGTGGACAGAATATAGTGGATATACCAGACGAAGCCACCGCAGAATTTCGCCGCAGACATTTAGGCTTTGTTTTCCAAGAATACAATTTACTTGAAACTTTGACTATCTATGAAAATATTGCACTTGCTTTGACAATTAAAGAGGTTTCCAAAGAAAGCATTCGCCCAACGATTCAAAATTTGTCTGAAAAGCTGGATATATCAGCAATATTAGATAAATTTCCATATGAGGTATCGGGAGGGCAACGGCAACGCTGCGCCTGCGCCCGTGCTATTGTGGTAAATCCAGATATTATACTTGCGGACGAGCCTACCGGGGCATTAGATTCCCACGCTGCCAGACAGCTTTTAGACACCCTTGCTATGCTTTGTAGAGAGTACGGCGCAACAATATTGATGGTCACGCATGATGTCATGGCAGCCAGCTATTGTGACAGGATTTTGTTTATGAAAGACGGCGAAATAAAAGCTGCTTTAAACCGGGAACAGGAAAATAAACAGACCTTTTTCGCAGATATTTTGAAGAAAATGGAATGGATAGAGGGAGAAAGCCATGATGTACTTGAAATTGTCAATCCGTAATGCCAAGCGGTCTTTTATAAATTATCTTTTATATGTTGTTACCATGACCATGCTTTTGGCGATTATAGAAGTATCTAATTGTATAACCATTATAGGAGAATCAGCCGGTTTTCAAGTGATTTCTCTGCCATTGTTGATAGCAGCCATTCAGATAGTTTTAGTTGGATATATAGACATTTTCATGCTAAAGCAGCGGGCAAAAGAGTTTGCAAGTTATTTATTATTGGGTATGGGAAAAAAGAGATTAACCCGGCTGTTCCTATGCGAAGTCCTGTTGATTGGCTTTTGCTGCTATATAGCAGGAACAACAATAGGTTTTTCCATATATGGGTTTTGGTATTTCCGTGAGCCATTGCACGAAATGAAACATTGCGGATTCCTTTATGGCAAAAGTATGTTATATACGTTTCTGTTTTTTTGCTTTATTGAAACAGTGTGTTCTTTTCGATTGAAGCAACGCTTAGACAAGCTGCAAATAATGGAGCTGATGTATGAAAGAAACCGCAATCAAGGCGAAAAAAATATAGGGAACTATAAAAAATGGGGCATTATTTTCTTCTTGTGTTTTGTGTGCTTCATTGGCTGCATTTGTGGCATTGTTTTTTTGCCGGAAGTTTACATTGTTTATCCCGTATCTGTTACAGCAATTCCTTTGCTAATATCTGTTTTTGCTTTTTACAAATGGGTGTTTGGCTATTTATATGCGTACAGGCAAATGAAATCCGTTAAGATATATCAAAAAGACAGGCTATATATTACGGCAAATGTTACATCAAATTTCAGAACGGCTGCTATGGTTAATGCTGTTTTTTGCATATGTTTTTTGTTTTCCGAGGCTTCTTTTGTAACTGGAATACTGATATTGCAGCCGGAATTTCAGCTTTTTGATACGGCTATGCGCCAGTGGATGGGAACTTCACAAATAAGTATCTGTATCGTGTTTCTGGTTATTTATTTTTCGATATTATCTTTGCAGCAGATTATAGAGATTAGGCAAAATTCAAAAAGCAATCAGATAATGCGCTGTATGGGAAAAAGCGATAAGCAGATAGCAAGACTTGTGAACCAGCAGATAGCAATTAAATTGTCCTCTCCAATGATAATGGCTTTATTGATTATTTTATTCTGCATACCGTTACTGAATGGAAAAATGAACTTAATATTGCCAGCTTCTTTGAATAATATTCTGTTCAAATTAACTGGCGAGTTTGGGGCGTGTATTGTAGTTTTTTATATTTGCTATTTCGGGATTGTAAGTGCTATGAGCAGACGTTATATATATCCATCCGATTGAAAGCGTCAAAGTAATTAAACCAGCCGGCAGCAATAGATAATCAAAGAGCAACAGCCAAAAGAGCCACCGCCCTTTGAATTATAAATGCAACCATAAACCATGCAACGCCCTATGTGGGAGAAAGGGGGAATCATCTATGCCTTGCACAGAAACATACAGAGAACACATCATGTATACTTTCAATGGCTATTGCAAGACCGTAATACGCTTTGCGGCTATCACCGCATGGCGTGACAGGAGCAGGCGGCGGCAAAAAGAAATATCCCTTGAATACCTCACAGAAGAAAAGTTTTACCCTTTAGGCACAACAGACGAATACTTTGAAGCACCCTATGAAGAATATCCCATTACGATATGCGGTCAGACAGTTATCCTCACCAATGGGGAGCTTGCTGCCGCCCTGTTATCCCTGCCGGAGAAGAACCGGGAAATCATTTTCCTTTACTTTTCCGGGCATTACACACAACAGGAAACCGGGGAAATGTACGGACGCTGCCGGAGTACGACCGGGTATCAAATCCGTAGGACGTTACAGCTTCTGCACAAAGAAATGGAGGTGCTTTCACATGGGGAATCCGAACCTTTTACCCTATGAAACGATTGTCCGGGCGACCAGCGGCGAGCCGGAAGCCGTGGACGAGGTTTTACGGCATTACAGCAAGCGAATCCGAATCGCCGCCATTGAAAACGGGCATATCGACAGGGATACAGAGGACAGTATAAAATCCCGGCTTGTTGCCGCATTGTTCAAGTTTCGTTTTGATGAACAGCCATACCCAAAAACTGAATAGCCGCCGCTACATAGAACGGCACACCAAGACAGGAAATCAAGAAAAGGTTTCCTGTTTTTTTGCGCCCATTTTTGGCATTTTCAAAAAATGTCGGTATTATGCCGTGCAAAGGGGGATAGAAAGAATTTTCTGAAAATTCCCGCCTATTCCGGCTTGCGTGGTGTTGTAGGTAGTAGGGGAGAAATATCGCCGTTACTTTGGCAAAATCCCCGTTTGCAGCACTAAAGGTATTGAGGGAAGCCCACACAGGGGAAGCCGCCACTTTCTTAGAGCAAGATTCTACCACAGTACCAAATTTCGCCTATCGGCTCATTTTGTCCTATGGGAATCTTGTTGGGGTTGCCACCCCAAGCCCGCCTTTTTGCGGCTTGCGCCGCTTGAAAAATCCCCGAAAAAATATTTTCGGATTTTTCAAAAAACACTTCCGTTTTGCCCCCTGTTTTTCTCCTATTGGTGAGAGGGTAAACCATATAGGCGATTGCGAAATGAATGGTAATAAATGACTAAAAGCTTCGTTGATGAAGAAAATGAATTTTTGACAGCATTGTGTAAATGATAAGAGAAAAAATGGCGCACTTTATTAAGCCATTAAATTTTGTATTCAAAAAATGGCATAAATTATGCAATTAAAGGTTTTATACTACGTATATATCCGTGGTGATGGATTTCATCAGCAAGAATGGCTGTGGTTAATTGTGTTATACCTGCAAGCAGCAAATCTGCATGAAGCGTTTTTTCATTCTGGGTCTTTCTGCATGCAATGCAGAAACTGTCCTTAAAATGGTTAATAGATTTTTCTACATTTACACGGATTTTATAAGTTTCATCCCATTCAGCAGAACCATGTTCCACACCAGGGTAAGCACGCAGGTTTTTTTCAGGGTAAACATAAACCATCCTGCCACATGTTGAAGAAGTACAAGGATTATTACAATGGCATACACGCTGGCTCTTTTTGGTTTCACGGCTGTATTCCCATTTCATTTCTGGACATACAAATTTCATTGTTGGTATCCTGCTTCTTAAATTTGATTTGCTGCCTTCACGTTTCATAGGAAGGGAAGAACCATGCGGACAACATGGGATGCCGTCTTCATTAAATGTATAGTTTACGTTTTCCATGGAAAGTTTTGTGTGTAAAGGAATAAAAGCTTTTTTAAATCTAAAGTTTTCAAAAAGGGATTTATAAATTGCAATTGCATCAAAAGCAGCATCCCCTAAAAAAACTTCTGGATTTATAAAGGGATGTTTATGGAAAAAATCTGTAAGCACAGGCAACAGGGTCCTGGCATCCCCAAGGGATTTATTTTCATCAGGGGGATCTGGCTTTTTTCCAGCAATGATATCTGGATGTGAAACCAGGAAGTCTTTGTTATAAAAAGTAATGTCACGGACAATCCCAAGACCGTTTGTGATGATGCCAGACTTGTAAGCATAACAGAAATGCCCGTTAATATACATCTGCTGGACTGCATGGTTAGTGGCTGCATGTGATGGCATTGAATTATAAGCAGCTTTATAAGGGTCAAAATTTTTATCAAAACCTTTTAATTTTGCATAAGCTTTCAGTTGTTTTATAATGCGGTTTGCATACTTTGGGTTATTTTCCGTTACCCATGCTTCAATACCAGAAGTATCAAAAATAACCATAGAAGCAAGGTCTTTATCAATTTTTTGGCATATGGGTCCTGTTATATCCACCATCTTGTCAAACATAAGCAGCAGGTCTTGTAAAAAATCCTGTTTAAAACGGGTTATTTTTGAAGCATCAGGTACTTTAGTAAATCCACAAAATTCACGCAGATGCCTTGAATAATTAAGGAACACAAGAAGAAGGGAATCTGTTGGTATGGAAAATATACGCTGTATAATAAGAGCCCAGAGCATTGCTGTTAATGGATATTTACGGTTTCTGCCCACAGAAGAATAATAGTGGTTATAAAAAGAAACCGGGATTATTGAATCAAGGTCAATATGGTTTTCAAGAAGTGTAAGGAACTGTGGTTTGTCAAAATCAAAAATTTCCTGGCAATCTGAAAAAATATCTGCCAAAGTGAGTTGTTTTTGTGCTATCATAAGAATGTTTCCTTCCGGTGGACTGGTCATAGTTTGTTGCAATTCTATTATACCATAAACCGTGAGGAGATGTTTTATTTTAATAACAAAAAATGTCGTATTTATGCGGCTTTCAGAGTTTCGCAATCGCCTATGTAAGTGGTTTATGTTAAAGGAGCCTGAGATATCAGTCATTGGAAATTTCCATGATGATGTTAGTGAACTTTTTAACAGAATGAATCAGCGCCGCAAAAATTATTTTTTAAATTATGCCAATGATATTGACTTTAATGAATTTATATTTGGCGGATGCGGCGGTAATGTCAAAGATATTTTTATGCTATCAAAAAAATGTTTGTGTTGAGGTGAAAAAGTGGATATTGTAATAGTTTTACAAGTTATTACCGTAATTATTTCAATTACTTCTATTGTAATTAATGTTATTCTTACAGTGAAGCAAAATAGTATAAAGCATTTTCTGAATTATACGACTAATTTTAGAATTAATAACGTGAGTTCGATATAAAATAAAACAAAGAATATAGTTTTAAATTTTAGTTTATTATGGCAATTTTTGAAAA
>VSNJ01000204.1 GCA_009774235.1 Lachnospiraceae bacterium | reverse complement strand
GTATAGATAAAGAAGTAAATAATTCTTAAATATATTTGATAATTTATAAAACTAAAAACCAGCATTTGGAAAACCAATGCTGGTTTTTTTGTGTTAAAAATTTAGATATTGACAAAACTGCATTTTTGTATTATTGTATTAATTAGATAATACAATAATACAAGGAAGGAGGTAATTGCTTGGAATGGAAGTTTAATAATGATACTCCAATATACCAGCAGATTATGGAGCAGATAAAGGCTATGATTGCAACAGGAAGACTTAAAGCTGGTGATAAGCTGCCATCTGTACGGGAACTTGCAGTGGAAGCAGGGGTTAATCCAAATACTATGCAGAAAGCCATGTCAGAGCTTGAGCGGGAAGGTCTTCTATGTTCCAGGAGGACATCAGGAAGGTTTGTAGCTAAGAATCCAGAAAAGGCAAATAGTTTACAGGAGGAGCTTATGATAGAATGTATAAAAGAATTTATAGAAAGTATGAAAAAACTTGGTTATTCAGCTGGTGACTCTATAAACTTGGTTGAAAAATACTGGGATGCTGATATTTAGTAATATATACAGCAGAAAGGAAAGGGAATTATTATGGGAAATATTTTAGAATGTCATAACCTTACAAAAAAATATGGCAGCAAAGTTGCGCTTGATAATATATCTTTATCAATTAACAGTGGCAAGATTACAGGGCTGCTTGGACCAAATGGAAGCGGCAAGACTACACTTATTAAAATAGCTAGTGGTATTCTTAGTGCCAGTGAAGGGGAAGTTATGGCAGGTGGCAATAGAATTGGTGTTGAAAGCAAAAAGATAGTTTCATATCTTCCAGAACGTCCATATTTCAGTCCTGGAATGAAAGTAAGTGAAACTATAAAGTTTTTTAAGGATTTTTACAGTGACTTTTCAGAAGATGCAGCAGCAGAGATGTTAAAGAGCCTGGAAATAAAAATGGATGCAAGGATAAGGACTTTATCAAAAGGTAACAGGGAAAAGGTGCAGCTTGTACTTGTTATGAGCAGGAAAGCAAAATTATATTTATTAGATGAGCCTATGGGAGGCGTTGACCCTGCTGCAAGGGATTTTATATTAAAAACAATACTTATGAATTATAATGAAGAAGCAGGTGTTATTATATCTACACATCTTATAAGTGATGTAGAAAAAGTGCTTGATGATGTTATATTTATCAGGAACGGGAAAATGATATTACATGAAAGTGTAGACCAAATAAGAAGTGAAAAAGGCAAATCTGTTGATGCATTATTCAGGGAGGTATTTGCATGTTAGATAAATTAATTAAATATGATTTGAAAGCGGGAGGACGTATAATTAGTGTAATATATTTATTTATGTTATTGTGTGCAGTTTTTGTAAGGATTACAGGGATGTTATCTAATGCTCTTGATGGTTTTATTGGAAATGCAATGGGATATTTATGGATGTTTACTATGTTTATAATGATATTATCTGTAGTGGCTGTATGTGTGGTTACGCTAGTATTAATTCTGTTAAGGTACAGGAATAACCTTTTACGTGATGAAGGTTACCTTATGCATACACTTCCTGTATCTGCAGTAAGCTTGTATTTTAGTAAGATAATTACATCCTTAATATTTTTTATTGGAGATATAGCAGTAATAATCCTTTCATTTATAATTTCAGGAATTCCAGCTGAGTTTGGATTTACATGGGACAGTTTTGTAAAAATGTTGACAACATTCCATTATGGTGCAAAGGAATATGGTGTAAATGGAACATTATATATAATAGTTATTATAGTTCTTTTTATAATTTGCTTATATGAAAGTATATCCCAGTTTTTTGCAAGTATTAATATTGGTTATAGTATATCTGGAAAAGGGGTAAACAGGGATTTAATTTCTGTAGCAGTGTATATTGCAACTTATATAATATTACAGGTGGTTATGGTATTTGCTATATTTGCAACTGTATTTATGCATGGTTTTGATGTACCAGAAACAGAAATGTTAAATTATACAGGTTTATTGTTAGTTATTACAATAATACTTATGTCAGTTTTTTCTGTTATATATAGTACAATTTCCATAAAACTTATGCAGAAAAAATTAAATCTCGAGTAGTGTTCTGTTCCCAACAGAAATTGAAAATAATAGTAAACAAGCTTTATTATAACTCTAAAAACTATTGGTATGGAGTAACAGGCATCTTTTGCCAATGTATTAGGAATTTATTCTTTGTTATAATAGTTATACTTTTATGACAGTCCTGATAAATGTATATATTTTTATTTAGAAAAAATTAGTTGTAACTTATGTTTTTATATTGTAATATAAAAGGCACAGATATTCTTATATTTGTGCCTTTAGGGTTTTATGCATAATTGCGCATCCCACCAGGCGCAATGTTATTTGGTTAAACAAAACCTAATAAATAAAGGACTTATTGATGTTTGAAAATTAAAATAACATAAAGATTATATTGCCAGAGTCACATAACCTGTGAAATATTTAATTTTCAAACAGGCAATAAAAAGAATTGGAGGATGTCTTTTGAGTAGAAAGAAAGTATACGAAGAGAAGCAGAGGCATGGTACCGCAGAGCTTCCTATTGGTATCCACAAGATGGAATACCCAGAAGGTACAGATGCAATATTCTATCTCCACTGGCACCAGGAATTTGAATTTCTCGTAGTCACAAATGGAAACATAATATTTAATATAGAGGACAGGGAATATAAGTTACATACAGGAGACGGAGTATTTATAAACTCTAATTTTTTACATTCAGCAAGGGCAGAGGGATATCATGCCTGTTCATTTATGGCATTAGACTTTTCATACCAGTTTCTGCATGAAGATATCCACAGCAGTTTTGCAAAAAGGTTTATTACACCAGTCCTGAATGGCAAAATCTTATTCAGGGAGTTCCTGGAACAAGGGAATGGATGGCAGGACATTGTGCTTTCAATGCTTTTGGAGGCAGGGGCTTGTCCAGGACATGAACTGTACAACTATGAACTTATGATAAGAAGCCGTATATTTGGTGTATGGGATTTAATGAATAGCAATTCTGTAAGGGTAAAAAGAGAGGACAGCCTTGAAACAAGGTATTCAGAAAGGCTTGCACCTGTTATAAAGTATATTAAAAAGAATTATGCTTATGATATTACACTTTCAGAGCTTGCAGGGCTGCTCCCTATGAGTGAAGGGCAGTTCAGCAGGGTTTTTAAGCAGACAATGAAACTTTCACCTGTACAGTATCTTATGAGATACAGGATATTACAGAGCTGCCAGCTTCTGCGTGATACTGATAAAAAGATAGGTGAAGTTGCTAATCTTTCGGGATTTAATAATATAAGTTATTTTAACAGGGTTTTTCTGCAGACAATAGGATGCACACCGAAAGAATACAGGGCAATGAAACTGGAATAATAAAATATGTGCCCAGAATAAGGAGGATTAAATTTATATGGGAAAAATATATTCTGATTTATTAGAAGCTGTTAATATGCAGAAGAATTTTAAGGCTGTTATATTTGATATGGATGGACTGGTTTTCGATACTGAAAGAGTATTTATGGAACAGCTTGCAGTAGTTATGAAAGAAAAAGGTTATAACCTTTCACGTGAAGTATATATAAAGACACTTGGGACAGGAGGAAGCAGGCTTAAGGATATTATGTATTCAGAATATGGGGAAGATTACCCATTCCAGGAATGTGGTGATATTGCACAGTCACGCCTTGTAATGATTGCAGAAACAATAGGGCTTAATATTAAACCACAGATACAGGAGCTTCTTGTAATGCTTAAAGAAAAAGGCATACCATGTGCAGTAGCATCTTCTACAAAATCTGCATATGTAGAAAAATATTTAAAACATGCTGGACTGCTTGGATATTTCCAGAAAATTATTGGTGGTGAGATGGCAAAACATTCAAAACCTGAGCCGGATATTTTCCTTATGGCATGTGAGAAACTTAATATAGCACCACAAAAGGTACTTGTACTTGAAGATTCAGAAAATGGCGTAAAAGCAGCCGTTACAGCAGGAATACCTGTAATATGTATTCCTGATTTAAAAGAACCAGATAAGGAAACCGTTAAAATGGCGGCAGCAGTAGTAAAACGTTCACTTTCTGGTAATATAACTGCATGATAATATTGATAAAAACAATATAACAGTTATAATAAGCGCTGCAATGGTAAATATTATAAAACTGGCAGATATGCCTGTAATTATAAGCTGGCGCAGGCATATAAAAGCCAGTATAAATGCTATAAAGAAAGCTATTGCACTGTATGTCCTTAAAGTGACAGCCTTAGAACGCAGCCATTTATTAAATTCTGCCTGTAACTGGCTGTCCTCTTTGTAACTTGTAGTTGTTATCCCATGTATTGACAGGAATTCTTTAAGTGACAGGTCTTTGTAATGGGAAATTGCCTTGTCTGTCTGTGGTTTGCGGTGCAGCATAATTGCGTATCCTATTGACATAAATGCAGTGAAGTGGCTGCTGTATATAACATTGTGTATTCCTGATAGTGCCAGCATTGCAACAGTTATAATAAATACTTCTGACAGTGAAAGGTTAATTGTTAAAATACTGCCAGTATTTAAGTATATAAACAGTGCAGATATAATAATTATAATAGCAGATATAAGGCTGCAGGCAGCGTTATATAGAGATATTTTTGCTTTAATGTTTCCCTTGCATGTAAACAGAAGTTTCCTTGTGTAAATGTGTGTTGCAGAATTGCATATAATTGCAACAGCGAAAAAAATAAGGGATACAGAGAAAGAAAGCCTGTCACTAAAAGCTTCTTTGTTAGTGCCTGTAAAGTAAAGAAAAATACATTTGGCAATACTCCACATAAGAAGGAAGTAACAGAAACCAGTAACTATACTAAGAGTATAGTATACAAAAAATAGAGGCTGGCGGCGTCTGATGGCATCTTTAGTATAACGTGCAAGATTGTTGCCAGTTAGTTTATTTATGGATATATTATATTTTTCTGCATTTTCAAATCTTATTTTTTCCATTTTTAATGTAATTTTAATATCATCTTCTGGAATAAAAGATTCTGCTTGTTCTTTAAAAATTTTTTCAAACTGTCCATAAACAGTATTATATTCTGTATTCATATCTGCCTCTCATTTCTAATTTTTTCTAATTGTGGACAAATTAATATCTGTGGATAAATATAACACAAAAGTGGTAATTTATCTATAGGCAATATAAAAACCGGCCATGTCCAAAAGAAATGGCCGGTTTTACACATTAATGCCACAGAGTAGAAAGATACTGGCAAATATTTATACAATATGTTTTTGCCAGGAACGAATATTTTTGTGGTTACTTTTTCATAAATGACTTTAAAAGTTCAAACTGTTTCATCTGTTCAGGAGGAAGTTCCTGCAGGAAGATTTCTGATAATAGTTCATTTTCTTCATTAGTAAATTGTATATTTTCTTGTTTTAACTGCAAGTTCCAGTTTGTTATTACTGGAAGTGCCTCGTTTAAGTTTCTTCCATTTAATGCGTCAAACAGGTCTTCTACTTTCTGCCTCTTCATTTCGTCCATGCCAAGAAAGGCTGGATTAATTCTCCAATTTCCCAATTTTACTCCCTTCTGCAATTATATGCAACTGGTTTATTATATCATAATGGTATTATTCCCGTCTCTACAGGCTTGGAGGCTGTTGTTGCAGCATTCCTGCCATAAGAACACTGGAATGCTCTTAAATACTATGAATTTCCCATTATGCCCTGTAACTGTTCAACTGTTGATTTTTGTTCAGGGGAGAGCTGTGACATAAGGAATTCCATCATAAAATTGCCTCCTGGCGGACCATTTTTGGACATATTGCTGCTAATGGAACCAATGCCATTGATTAGCTGGAATAGTATACTTAAGGGGGTGGAAGTATTGTTAATTTCAGATGCCTCAAGCATATCAGGATGTGAATGTGCAAAATCACGGTAGCTTTTAAAAAGTTTATCTGCATGTATAAAGTTTAGCAGAACCTGTATTGTTTCAGATTCCTTTTTATTACAATACTGGCGTATGTTCATAAGCATTGCTTCAGGATTTGGCATAAACGGCTTTTCATCACCATCAATACTGCATCCAGCCAGGTCTGCTGACGGTGGCTGCATGGCAAGGTTTACAAGTGAATCTGCCTGTAATATTATTTCCATTGCATGCCTGTTTTCTGGCGGCACATATGGAAGTGCTGCTTTGAGCATTTCTATGTGCCGTTCATGTTCATTTTGTATTGGCATAAAAACCTCCTTAAAAATTATTACTGCTATAATGTATGTCAGAATAGAGGCATTTATTACCATGTCTGTTTTATAAATTTACTATTATCT
>VSNJ01000203.1 GCA_009774235.1 Lachnospiraceae bacterium | reverse complement strand
TCTTAGCAAGCTAATATAATTTTTATACAAACTTACAGTTTAAAAATAATTTCCAGACACACAATAAACTATTAAAAATATGTATTTGAAAGTTATTGTATTTCATTATATAAAAATAATTTTCACGTAGTAATTTATATCTGTGCACTGGCTTGTATAGTTGCATATGTCCAAAAGAAATACAGAAATGAGGAAATAATATGTTTATTAATTTACTAATAACTGATTTGAAAAGAAGCCTTGATATGAGAAAAGTCATACCTGCAATTCTTCTTATTGTGTTTTTTATGATTTTTGGAGAAAATGCTTTTATTGATAACCCAGAAATATTACTGCCATGGAGTGGTTATTCTAAAGATTATAATGGAATTCTGGAATATCTAGGTAATATGTTGCTTTTTGATAAATATAAGGTTATCTTTGTCATTCTCCTATGCTCCCTATATTCTTCCAGTTATTGTAAAGACAAATCAAATGGATATATACTGATGGTTTTAAACAGGACAGATGCAACCAGCTACACCCAGTCCAAATTTATTGCAAACACAATAAGTATTATTTTTGTGTCATTGTGTTCCTTTTTTCTATATGTGTTTATTCTGTTTCCTCATATAGATTTAGTCTCTCCATATTGTAATAATGGTTATTATTATTTGGATATTATGTTGTCACATCCTGTCTGCTATATTATTATGGCAGCATTGCAATTCAGTATGATAGCAGCTGCTTGTGGCAGTATTGGACTATTAGTTTCAATATTCCAGCCTGATGCGTTTGTAAGCATTGGACTTCCTGGACTAATATTTTTTCTGGCACTCTCGTTCAAAGCTGATAATGGACCATTTGACATCCTGTCTATGGTTGGAATGAACCCGACACTTACCTTATATACAGGAGGAACGGTTTGGCTTGATTATTTATGGGGTATTACATTTCCTTTTATGGTTATCTGTCTGACTGGATTTTTGTTTTATTTACGTCTGACAAAAAAAATTATAGAAGGAAACATATAGGTCTATTAGAAACTTTTATTTAATTGTTATATTTTAAAAAAATATGACATATAACATAAACTCTATAATACCAGCCCACAATTTAACATAATGAGTTTTTCTTATGCGGTTTCTGGCGTGTGTCTGTCTAATACAGAAAATGCGGCATATATAATTATTAACATTAAGGAAGGATCTAATGAAAAAAAAAATAAATATTTCTATATTACAATTTATAATGTTAACACTTGCTCTCACAGGCTGCCAGCTTCAGAAACAAGAAATCACATCACAAGATAAAGTGGAACCAGTAGAAATTATGCATATTGGAAAAGATAACTATAACTATGACATAGAACGGTTCACAAAACAATTCATGGGTATGTCACTAAATGATGCAGAAAAATATGATATCAGAAACCTGAATGGTTCTTACCAATTCCAAAAAAATGGGCTGGAACTGATTTTTTCACCAATAGATGAGAAAGAAAAATATCATACCACTGTTGTAACATTTTATAACCATAATGAAAATGTTGGTCCTGCTTATGAGACATTAATATACCAAGAAGAAACTGTTGACTCGTTTGTAAAATATTACCAGGCATCATTGCGTGATTATTTTCCAAAGGAAAATCTTGAAAATTACAGCAAAGAAGATGCTATATCTTTTTGCAAACCATATGCTGAAGCTCTTGGATATGGCAATTCGGAAGTTACAGTATTTGCTATGCGGGAACAGGAACTACAGGATATATCTACCGGAAGACATGCTGGCAAACAGATATTATATGGTGCTCCTGACCCTGGTTGCAAACTTGTGTACAGGGAATCAGAATTGGAAGAAAGAAAGCCTGTTGCATGGGAGAAAAAAGATGAGGCATTCTTGTTACTCTATCGTCCACTAAAAGGCGGATATAAGATAGACTGGGGTGAACAGGAGTACCACATGGTATATGTTCCTGCACGTAATGAAATCGTGTATGCTAATGGAGAATTACCTTTTGTGCTAGAAACCAGTGGCCAAGAAAACATTATATCATCTGAAACAGCACTTTCTAAAGTTATGCAAGCAAATGGGATTTCAAATAAAGAAAATATAGAAGTTATATCAACAGAAATGGTATATTCATCTGATTTGAAGCAGTTTTATGAAAGCGGGTTGCTGCATCCATACTGGAAGATTAACTTTAAAACAAAGCGTAGCAGACAGGATAGTGTATTGACAAAAAGTACACTTGTAAATGCTATAACTGGACAATTAAGCACATATGATTATTAATTATAAGGTTTTGTACTGCGCCAAAACCTGGGCAATGAACTGCTCTTAAAATAGCCGCAGTATGGAGGCAAAATATGGAAATATTCAGGTCAGGTATCCAGATTACTGTTATAAATGTGCACAGATGGAAGAAAGATTACAGAATATGGCTTATCCTTTCATTCACTGCAGTCCTGCTTATCAATTATATGATGCCATATATTGAATACTGCATGTACAGTGGCAATAAGATAACATTCTGTCTGCTGCCACTTATATATAAACCATCAGAAGTATCTATAAGGGCACCTAAAATGTTACTACATATAGGTTTTCTATTATTATTGTGTGATGCACCATTTTTACATGAAACAGCACCATACATGTTTCTCAGAAGCGGGCGCAAGGCAAGGTTTGTTGGGGAAGTTCTTTATGTTCTATGGACAGCACTTTTCTATATGTTTTTCATAACACTTGTAAGCATCATTATAACACTTCCTGTTGCCACACTGGAAAATGACTGGGGTAATGGCATCACAGATTACCTGTATGGCAATGAAAATTATACAGCAAAGCAGATATTGGATATGTTCCCCTTAAAACTTGCTATTCCAGCAGGTCCTATAATGTTCTTCTATCCATTTGCATGTGAACTTTATACATTTTTAACTGGACTAGGATGTATGTTCATTCTGGGACTAATTCTTCTATTAGCCAGTCTCATTGCGGGAAGGGCAGAATCCGGGCTAGCGGTTGCAGGAGGTATAGTATTACTTGACCCAATCCTTACATGGAGGGCTTCTCCAAACAAATACTATCTGCAGGCATTTTCTCCTGTATGCTGGACAAGTATAGCAAATCTTAATCTGCTATCGCCATATTATTTTATTAGTATACCATTTGTTGTAGCAGCTGAAACTGTGTCCATAGTAATTCTTCTTATTTTAATATATATTGTAAATAAAAAAAGCACAATAGAGATAAAGGTATAAGAAAATTTCACATTATATGGAGGATGGTTATGATAGAGATTTCACATTTAACTAAAAAATTTAAAAACACAGTTGTCCTTAATGATATTTCAATGACTTTGGAAGATGCAAAGATATATGGATTTACTGGAAGAAATGGTTCTGGTAAAACAATGTTAATGAAGCATATCTTAGGATTTGTCCATCCAACAAGCGGAATGGTATGTATTAATGGAAAAAGAATTGGCCATGATATTGACATTCCACAAAATGTTGGAGCAATCATCGAAAACCCAGGATTTTTGCCTGAATATTCTGGGTTCAAAAATTTAAAACTGCTGGCAGGCATCAGACGTAAGGCATCTACAGAAGAAATCCGCCAGGCAATAGAGCTCGTAGGCCTTAACCCCAATGACAAAAAACATGTTGGCAAGTACTCCCTAGGGATGCGCCAACGCCTGGGACTGGCACAGGTACTTATGGAAAATCCAGAAATCCTTTTGCTTGATGAACCAATGAATGGACTTGATGACCAAGGAGTTGAAGAAATGAGACAAATTTTCCTACAGCAAAAAGAAAAAGGAAAGTTGATTATTATTGCCAGCCACAATAATGAAGATATTGACTTACTATGTGATGATATATTCCGGTTTGACCATGGCAGTTTAGTTTAATCCCATCAATTAAATGCTTAACAGGTACTATTTTTAAACAGTTAATTTGCGGTTTACTTGATTTGGCAGAATTACAAGTTTCTGCCAAATCTACAAAACAGTTAAAATCCTGTCACTTGCCATAATTATGATAAAGGCTTATGTAAATAACAATCTAGTATTCTAGAACAAAAATCTTTTATTTCACTTTTTCTGTTTTCCAAATCTTCTTTATACTCAATAGAACAAAGTCCCAGGCTTCCACTTGGTTCTATTTCTAAATGTCCATAAAAGTGTTCTATACTCTCAATTATCCTGTTACATTCTTTCATACCAGGACCTGTACGTAATGCAATAGAATACCCCTTTTTACCAAGGGAAAGTGTAGCATGAGGTTCATGTGTATTACACCATGGAGTACAGCGGTCAATAAATGCTTTAAACTGTCCAGGAATATCCGCCCAGTAAGATGGTGAAACAGATATAATAATATCTGCCCATTCATATTCACCAATTACTTTTATTACATCATCATCCTGGACACACTTTGCAGTTTTATGGCAGCTCCTGCAGCCTTTACAAAATTTAATATCATAATCATCAATACAAATACTTTTTGTATTATGTCCTTTTTCCAAAAATGAATTTACAATTTTTATTATTTCTGCAGTTGCCCCATTCTGTACAGGACTGCAGTTAATTAATAATATATTCATAATAATCTTCCTTTCATGCCAAAGCATATAAATTTATATAATATTTATAAATTCCATAAATCCAGCTTAATAATCTGTATATTATACTTTATATTATAAAAATAATAATACAAACTATTAAAAAGTACAAATTAATTTTCCAGATTATCACACAAAGATTTTATATAATTCCTTTTTAATATTGTACCAAGCCAGTCCTGTGGAATATTTTTAGCACCATAATAAATTCCAGCCAGCCCGCCAGCAACTGCTCCTGTTGTATCCGTATCATCTCCAAGATTTACAGCTTTAAGTACACACTCTTTATAAGAATTAGTAGTTAATAAACACCATATTGCCGCTTCTAATGTATCAACAACATAACCACTGCTGTTTATTTCTCTTTCGGACAAAATCACAAAACTTGTTAAATTCTTTACCCTGGAATACACAGATATCTCATTCCATCCTTGCCTGTAATAATACTGGAAGGCTTTTTCAATACCATTGCTAATTCCTGTATTTAATAATATGCCACCTGATAATAATTCCAAAGCTATAGTTATATAAATACCACAGGCAGCCAGGCTTATCCGGTGTCCATGTGTTAAAGAAGACACATTATGTATAATTTCCATCTGGCTTTCTATTGGAATACCTGCCTGCTGTTTAATGTAATATGCAATTGGAAGAATCCGCATTAAAGAACCATTTCCATTTTCATATTCAGATTTTCCTCCACATTCTATTGGATTAATTCCATGCCCATAATTCATAATTGCCCTGCTAGTTGTATTACCAACATCAAATACTTCCCCAGTTGCTGTATATTCACCATATAAAAGCCATTCTGAAAATCTATCCATAATATCTTTATAATCTATACCATGGTTTCTAGCTATACTATCCAGCAATGCTAATGTCATGCTTGTATCATCAGACCATGTCCCTGCTTGCTGGTAATGTGTTCCATATCCAAGCATTGTAGTAACAGGTGATTTCATAATATTTTCCCTAGTTTCAAACTCCACCGGCACCCCTAACGCATCTCCTGTTGCCAGACCAATTATTCCATCATAAACCTTTCCCATAAATACCTCTTTCATATTTACTATATTATAACTATTGTTATATCATATCTTTTGTATAATATTATCATTTATTGCTTTGTAATAATTGCAATAAACACTTTATAGATATCATTTTCCACCAGTCCCTGTCTGTTCATTAAATCAGATAACCCTTTGTTTTCTTTTTTGTCAATAATAACTTTACCTGAAATTTGATTTTCACGCACCCGCCATGAGCCTGCAGGATGACTTGCTGCTGGAGACTTTCTAGACCTTTTCACAAGTTCAAGCCAATCCTTCTTACCTTCGTAAGATGATATGCTAAATGCATTTCTGTACAAAACAACACCTGATTCATACCGTTCATCCAATATTCTATATTTATAAAAATACTTTTCCGCATCAAATGTAGAAGGATTTTTTAACGAAAAATACAATTCTGCTGAAAAGTCACCCACATTTTCTAACACCTTTTTCCAAAACCTTGCCTTGTATTTTGGATTATCAATTTTGACATCTCCTGCAGCTACAATTAATACTACTTGTTCTTCCAGCATAAATTAAAGTGTTTTAGCTATTCTCTGTGGCTCACAATATAATGCATTTGCTGCCAGCTATACTGTCACTCTTGAAACTTCAAATTCTTTTATTTTTTTCTCAATCCCATATTTACTAAAATAAATTTTTACTTTTTCTAATGATATTCTTTATTCCTCCTGGCAAAAATTATGGCGCAATTCTTGTTGGTGCTTCTTAATATTACAGCAATTTCCTAATTAATAAAA
>VSNJ01000202.1 GCA_009774235.1 Lachnospiraceae bacterium | reverse complement strand
CCCATAATATACGTAAATATTTGTTATAACAATACCAGCCAGACTGCAGAAAGTATACTGGAATGCAGCGGTTAATTCTTTTTATCTGGTGTTTTACAATAACTGCCCATTGCAAAAAATTAAACTGCTGCATATAAATATACTCTTTTTAAATTATAGCATAAAACCATGCTTATGGACTCTTATTTTTATAAACCCCATTCTAATTATCTTTTATCCTGCCAGATAAATAAACTCTTATTTATAAGGCTCCACATGTTCTTCTATATCAGCAAAAAGCTGGTTTCTAAGATTTTTAATATATTCTTCTGCTTCATCCACAGGAACCATTGCCTTTATAGATTTATCCCTTGTTGTTATCTCCACAGAAGACTCTTTTAAATTACGTGGGCTTGCAATTACACGTATTGGTGCACCTATAAGGTCTGCATCAGAGAACATTTCCCCTGGCCTTACACCCCTGTCATCATAAATAACTTCTATACCATCACTTAAAAGGCCTTTATAAAGATTATCTGCTGTTTTCTTTGTTTCTTCATCATCAGAACGCAGGCAGCATATCTGCACTTCCCAAGGTGCTATAGAAATTGGCCATACTGGTCCATATTCATCATGGCATGCTTCACATATAGATGCCGCAAGACGGCCTACCCCTATTCCATAACATCCCATAACTGGATAATGGCTCTTGCCGTTCTCATCTGTATATTGCATATCCATTGATTTAGTGTATTTTGTGCCAAGCTGGAATATATTTCCCACCTCTATTCCACGCTTTATTGTTATAGCAGATTTGCCACAGCAAGGACATATTCCGCCTTCTTTCACCTTGGAAATATCCACATAAGTTACATCAGTAAGGTCTCTTTCTAAATCCAGACCTGTATAATGGTATCCTTCTTTATTAGCACCTGCTACAAGGTTACTTGTACCCTTAAGTGATACATCAATATAAAACTCTGCTTCACTAGAAATTCCATAAGGTCCTATATATCCAGCTACAAGGCAGTCACCATCAGTAATTTCAGCAGTATGGATTTCTTCACCCACAAGGTTTCTAAGCTTTGTTTCATTTACCTCATAGTCACCACGGACAAAAGCCACTACAAATTTATCATCAGCATTTTTCTGGTATACAACAGCTTTACATGAAAATTCCACATCACTCTTAAGGAAAGTACAAACATCTTCAATAGTTTTACAGTCTGGTGTTTCTACACATTCCAGTTCCTTTGTACCATTAGATGTATTAGTAACCCTGTTTTCTGCTGCCTCCATATTAGAACGGTAACCACACTCGTCACATATAACAATTGAATCTTCTCCTACAGGTGTTAAAAGCATATATTCATGTGAAACACTTCCACCCATCATTCCTGAATCAGACTTTACTGTAACTACTTCTGGTACGCCTGCCTTCTGGAAAATGCGGTTATATGCCTGGAAACATATATCATAATATTTATCCAGGTCTTCTTGTGAAGTATGGAAAGAATATGCATCTTTCATTGTAAATTCACGCACACGTATCATACCTGCCCTTGGTCTGGCTTCATCCCTGAATTTACGCTGTATCTGGTATATCATAAATGGATATTTTGTATAAGACTGCGCATATTCACGTACAAGTTGCACAGCAGCTTCCTCATGTGTCATGCCAAGCACGTGGTTTGAACCATTTCTGTCCTTAAAACGTACAAGTTCATTTCCAACACTTTCATACCTGCCAGATTCTTCCCATAATGAAGCAGGCATAACAACAGGAAAAAGCACTTCCTGCCCGTCTATTGCATCCATCTCCCTGCGTATAATATTTTCAATTTTGGCAGTAACCCTTCTAAGTGCAGGAAACTCTGAATAAATTCCATTTCCTACATACTTCATAAAACCACCACGCAGCATAAGTGCATGGCTGTCAATTACACAGTCTGCTGGTCTTTCTTTAAATCTCTGTCCTACTAAATTTGCTACTTTCATATTTTCCACCAAGCCTCAAACGTAATGTTTGCATTTTATCCTTTCTTCTTTTTCTTCCAGCACATTAATACTTGTGCCATTTCCAATGGTAAAAAATAGTAAGCTTTATTAAAACTTATTGAAATGTATTGCAGCCTGGCAGTGATAATTTCCAATAAAAAAAACCCCAGGACACACTTTATATTGTATGTCTTAGGGCGGATAAATCCGTGGTACCACCTAAATTCAGGCTCTCAAAGCCTGCTCTTAGTAATAAGCATATACTTATCTGTCTCTGATAACGGTGACTTCCGGTGAAAACCCACAGCTCCCAGGCTGGTTCAGCACCCTTCCAATAAAGCCTCGCACCACAATGGCTTCTCTCTGAAAATTCCAGATGCTTACTATTCTGTTCATTGCCTTTAATTTTTTCTTATATTTTTATCATATACATAAATAAATGTCAAGCAAAATATTTCTAAATTACGCATGTGGAATATTTGTAAATTCTGAAATCTCCCTGTTTAATGTTACTAAATTATCTACATTCAGGCCATGTATAGAATTATGGCCTGTAACCCTTGCAAAAGTTTTTAATTCTTCCAAAGTTACATTCAAATAATTTGCTACTCTCTGTGCAGACTTATCTATATCCAGCCTTTTTCTTAATTCTGGATTTTGTGTTGCAATACCCACTGGGCAGCTGCCCATGCCACAAATCTTGTACTGCTGGCATGCTGCTGCGATTAGTGCCGCACTTGCCACAGCAACCGCATCTGCACCCATAGCAAGGGCTTTCGCTATATCTGAAGACACACGCAGCCCGCCAGTAATTACAAGTGATATATCTGAATGTACAGAATCCAGGTACTTTCTTGCACGGTAAAGTGCATATACTGTTGGTAAAGAAGCAGACTCACGCAGGAACAAAGGACTTGAACCAGTTGCGCCGCCTCTTCCATCAATAGTAATAAAATCTGGCATAGCATAAACACAAAATTCCAAATCCCTTTCAATATGTCCTGCCGCAATTTTAATGCCAACCGGCCTGCCATCAGAACGGCGGCGCAGCATACCAACCATATCCTTTAAATCCTCTTTAGATTTAAGCTCTGGAAACTTGCTAGGGCTTTGCACATCTTCACCCTGTTTCTTTCCACGTAACTTTGCAATTTCTGCTGTTACCTTTTCTCCTGGCAGATGTCCGCCCATGCCAGGCTTAGTCCCCTGCCCTATTTTAATTTCAATGGCATCTGCTGCCTGCAGGTTTTCATCTGTTACACTATATTTATTAGGGACATACTCAAATATGTATTTATAAGAAGCCGCCATTTCCTCTGGCAGTATTCCTCCTTCACCACTGCACATAGCTGTCTTAGCCATAGCAGCCCCTTTAGCCAGTGCTACCTTGATTTCTCTGGACAGCGCACCAAATGACATATGTGAAATATACACAGGACTGTCCAGTATCATAGGCTTTTTAGCATTTTTCCCAATAACCGTCATTGTTGTTACATGTTCATCCTCATTAAGTGGCGCAGGATTTAACTGTGCCCCTAAAACCAGTATATCATCCCACCCTGGCATTGGCATGCTTGTACACATAGCACTGCTGGCAGACCTTCCTTTAACTGCCATCTGGTGTATTTCCTCCATATAGCGGCATGACTTGTCCATCCTATAAAAATCATAACTTAAATCCCCGTCTTTATCCCTTGTACCACTGGCTGTTGCCATACTTCCAGGCTTCTGGCTGTCCATGCTGTCCTCTAAAACTTCCTCTTTGAATTTTTCACCAGGCTGGCGGCAGACAGGACATTCATCTGGCGCTTTATCACCTTCATAAACATAACCACATATTGTACATATAAATTTCTTCATAAATGTATCCCCTTTCCTTCTCCTGTATTTTTAAATACATTGTAACATGTAAATATATGTACATACAACAAATAATTTATATAACAATTCCTGTTATCTGTTTTTGTGGGGACGGACAGTTTCCATGGCAGAGCCAGAATATTCCACACAGGGGTACGCTTCCGCTACGATAACCCATGCAACAGTGCTTGTATCTTGCCACCAGCAAAGGATAAATGGAAATTATCCATATGTCCCTGTTAAGCATTAGGAACTGTTAATCATTGCACATCCCATCAAGACACAATGTCATTTAGTCCAGCAAAACCTAATAAATAAAGGGCTTATTGAGGTTTAAAATTAAATTTACACAAAGAGTATACCACACTGGCAATTTGTGGATTATTTAATTTTAAAACCTCCATAAACCCGGCATTTTGCATCCAATCAGTGGCGTGCTGCAGTTGGTAAACATTTGGAATTGCCAGAACCACTAACTTGTGTATTTATTAAATTATAATGCACACAAGCCCTCCATTGCTGTCATTAATTACTTTTTGTATTGTTTCCTGCAATTTAAGCTGGCTTTCATCAGTAAGTTTACCCACCTTGCTTTCCATACCTTCTTCAACAAGCTGGCGTACAGTTTTGCCAAATATATTAGTATCCCATATTCCACCGTCACCACTTTCAGAATTTTGTCCTGAAATATATTGTATAAGGTCTTCTGCCTGCTGCTGTGTCCCTACAATAGGTGCAATTTCTGTTTCAATATTTGCCTGTATAAGATGTACAGAGGGGCTTGTTGCCTTAAGTTTGACACCATACTTGCTGCCGTGGCGTATAAGTTCAGGCTGGTCTATTGTAATCTCATCAACAGAAGGTGTAATTACACCATAACCTTTTCTATGGACTTCATTCCATGCATCACTTATCTTTCCTATCTCATTCTTCTTGGCAGCATATTCTTTAAGTAAATGTATAAGCTGGTATTCCCCTTCCACAGGAACCCCCACCAGTTCACTTAAAACCTGGTAATACCTGCTGTCATCAAATACAACAGATATCTTTATCCTGCCATTTTCCATTCCAATATGTTCAATCCTGAATTCCTTTATGTATTCACTTTCAGACGCAAAATTGTCAGATGTTATATCATTTATAACAGAAATATTTGCCAGTATTGCACGCACATTGTCTATAAGCTCTTTTTTAAGCCAGTGGGAAGGCTTAAGCATTTCAACCCACTTCGGCATATGGAATTCTACCTGGCTTACTGGGAATGAAGCAAGAAGTTTTTCCATAATTTTTTGCACATCCTCCATCCGCAGCTGGTTACAATTAAGCGCTGTTGCCTGCACCTGGTATTTATTATTAATGTTTCTTACTGTCTCCTGTGCTTCATCACTAAATGGTTTTGACGAATTTACTATTACAATAAATGGCTTGCCTATAGCTTTAAGCTCTTGTATAGTCCTTTCCTCTGGTTCAATATATGCCTCTCTTGCAATATCACCAAAGCTTCCGTCTGTAGTTACTACTATTCCTATTGTTGAATGGTCATGTATAACTTTGCGTGTCCCTAGTTCTGCTGCCTGTGTAAATGGCATAGGTTTATCAGACCACGGTGTCATAACCATCCTTTCACCATCACCCTCTTCAAGCCCCCCTGCACCTTTTACAATATATCCTACACAGTCTATAAGCCTTACTTTCACCTGGTTGTCACCATAAAGGTTTATTAAAGCAGCTTCTTTAGGTATAAATTTAGGCTCTGTAGTCATAATTGTCTTGCCAGCAGCAGATTGTGGCAGTTCATCAACTGCCCTTTCCTTGTCATGCTCATCTTTAATTTCTGGCAATACAAGCAGTTCCATAAATCTTTTAATAAATGTAGATTTTCCGGTTCTCACAGGACCACATACCCCTAGATAAAATTCACCATTTGTACGTTCTGCTATATCCTTATATACCTGAAATCCGTTCATATGCTCCTCCAATCTCCGGACATCTTTTTATCCTGCCATCTGGACAAAGAGTGCAACAAGCACCACCCATTGTCTTCAATGCACACCTTTATCCGGTTTAACTATCTATATGAAGCATATCCAGATATTAGAACAATTTAATTTTCTCTGGTATTTGCATATACAAAAAGGGAACACAAGTATGTTCCCTTTTGTTTAAAATACATTATAAAATCTTTACTGGTATAACTTTGTTATATATTAATCAAGGCTTTCAAGGCTGTCAATTAATGAACGCAGCTCGTCAGGACTCATTGAAGACAACCCCCTGTTTACTGCAAACCCAAAGATTATTAAACCAATAGTTAAAACCAGCCCGATTGCCGCACATATAACACCTGCTGTTGCAAGTCCCTTACCAGGCAGGTTTTTTACAAATACCATAATTGAAAATACAAGCCCAAGTATTCCAAGAATAGCTGAAATATACCATGCACAACAACAGACGATTGATAAAATACCACATACCATTCCTGCTATTGCAAAGCCAGATGCATTCTCTGTTGACTGGCTGTACATCTGTGCAAGGTTCTGCTGTGTATTTTGTGAAGTACCAGCCTGTGTAAACCCATCATCTGGTTTCTTTTCAAAATTATTATCTTCCATTAAAAATCCTCCTATGTTTTCTATGTATACACATTTTAAAGT
>VSNJ01000201.1 GCA_009774235.1 Lachnospiraceae bacterium | reverse complement strand
AGATTGCAGGCACTGTAAATATTATATCCAGTATTATTGCAGGGACAACCATGGAAATTTCCGTACTATATATGCAGGGCATTGTATTTGCGGAGTTCCATCCAGGAAGCGTAATGGAAAGAGAAATCCAACACCAGAAGAAACTTGTTTATGCTATGAAGGGAGAGGTGAGTAAACGTGGAAAGTAACAGGGTATCATTACCAAATGCGGCAAAGGAATTAGGCATGTCCCAGCAGGCATTGCGTGAGCATATGAAGCGCAAAATAATAGACATAGGTTATGTCATCCCAAGTACAAGAGGTGATAGGAAAAATTACCTGATATACAGGGATAAATTAGACAAATACATGGGCAAAGCTTAGCCCTGGATTATCCCCTGTTGTGGTCAAAGGCAGCAGGGGGATTAAGGCATGGTCTGTGTGCGTTCCATGTCTGTACAAGATTTTTACACTTTTTTACATATATTGCATTGTTTCTATACACATTTACCTCTACAAATCGCACACCCCTGATAAATACGAACCAAGCAGATAGGGATTGGGTAAATATTAATAAACTGGTCAGAATCAGAAGAAATAAGCCTTGCTTTAAAAAGTGTAATATGAATTTAAAGAAATTGGAGGAGTGGCATACAATGAGGATTGGTCTGGTAGATGTTGATGGGCATAATTTCCCAAGCCTTCCACTAATGAAATTGTCTGCATGGCATAAGCAGCAAGGGGATATTGTTGAATGGTATGACCAGTTATTTCATAGCATTGGGGAATCCTTTGACAAGGTATATATGTCAAAGGTATTCAGTTTTACGCCAGACTTTCCTTATTATGTTAATGCAAAAGAAGTCATAAAAGGTGGAAGTGGTTATTGCATCCGTCTTGAGAATGGAAAAGAAGTTTACAACACCACAAAAGACAATCTGTTACCACCAGAAATAGAAACAGTATATCCAGATTATTTAATCTATTATGACATTATACCAGAAGTTAAAAATACTGCCTATGGATTTTTGACAAGAGGCTGTCCAAGGGGTTGTGAATACTGCCATGTTGGCTGCAAGGAGGGCAGGAAATCTTATAAGGTTGCAGACCTTGGTACTTTCTGGCATGGACAGAAAAACATTATTCTTCTTGACCCAAATATAACCGCCTGCAAAGACTGGAAACCATTATTCCAGCAGTTAATAGACAGCAATGCTTGGATTGATTTTTCCCAGGGTTTAGATATCCGTCTGATGGATAAAGAAAAAATAAAAATGTTAATGCAGATGAAAATTAAGCAGGTACATTTTGCATGGGACAGATACCAGGATAAAAAGGAAATAGTACCAAAGTTTAAAGAATTTAAAGAGCTTACAGGCTGGGACAAGCGCAAGTTGCCTGTCTATGTATTAATAAATTTTAACACTACCATAGAACAGGATTTAGACCGTATCTATACATTGCGTGATTTAGGCTACTGGCCATATGTTATGGTATATAACAAAGAAAGTACAAAGCCAGGGGATACAGTCCGCAGGATGCAGCGCTGGGTAAACATGAGAGCGGTATTTGAGAAAGTAAAACGTTTTGAGGATTATAAAAGATAATATGCCATATAAACAAAATAATGGTTGTATGGATATATATGGCACAGATGGTGAAAGAGGTGAAATGAAATGTTAATGGTAATGGCTGTTGAAATAGATACAGAAGAATCTGGTCTGGTTGAACAGGATGTAAAAGATAGCCTTCCAGATTTTGCAAGGGATTTATTAATAAACGGAGCAGAAGCAGAAGACATAAGCCTTGCTTTAAAAGGAGTAATATGGATTTAAAACAGATGGTTAAAAAGAGAGAGGTAAAATGAAAATAACAGATGAAACCATACAGAAAATTGAAGAGATATTCGGCTTTCCTCTTTATGACTGGCAAAAAGAATATTTAAAAGGAAAAAGGACAAGCAGAACGGAAGGAAGGCAAAACGGAAATACATTTGCATACTGTTTAAAATTTTTGCTGTCGGACGAAGAAAAAATACGGAAAAAGGAAGTTTACAAATATTGGGATGAATGCCATGGTGCAAGTTATCTAAGGTGGTTTCAGAGGTATTGTTTGGAAATAAACCAAAAACTTGTAGAACATGGTTTTGAAACATGCCATGGTGCAAGTTATCTAAGGTGGTTTCGGAGGTATTGTTTGGAAATAAACCAAAAACTTGTAGAACATGGTTTTGAAACAAGGATACTTGGTTAAAAACAAGGAGTTGGAAAATGAAGCCATTATATGATTTATGCGAAGCAGCATCAGATTTTAACAACTGCATTATACTGGATGTGACAGCATTACAGAAATATAGCCACAGGATGCAAAAAGAAAAAGATGCTGGAAAAATAAAAAATATTTATCAAATACTAAAAGACCTGGAATATGATGTAACCAAATATAAGGAATGGGCTGGAAAAGAAATAGAATCAATGGAAAAAGATGTTTAAGAAAGGGGCAATGAAAGATGGAAATAATGTTTTCTACAGAAAATCACAAAGAATTTTTTATATCAATGATAACAAAAGTAAATACATGGGACAGGTACCATATGGCATTGTTTTACACCCTTGGCATATCCCCAGACTGCCGAGAACATATTGAAGATTTATTCAATTTCAGTAAGGAAAATTATGGAATTAAACCAGAAACAGCACTGTTATGTGACTGGCAGACAGATGGCAGCAGAGCATGTACCAGGCTTGGCTATAACCTGTTTAATGGGCTCACAGACAGGAAAACAGACCCAGGCAGTTTGTTCGCATGCAAATATGCACCATATTTCCTGGAAGCCATAAAACTGTGTTATCCAAACCTGTTTAAGAAAAAGATATATTGCGTAAAAGATGCAGAGGGGAATGTCGTAGAGGAAAGTATAGATTCACTGGGACTTGCGAAAATTTACGCAAAAAGTTACAAAAATAAGGACTACACCGCAGAACCGCAAGAACCAGTATATACAGATATAGATATATAATATATGCATAGCTGTGCAAATATTAAAAAAGAGGTGATTTAAGATGGGAGCATTTGTAGTAAGACAGCCAAATGGATTGTTATGCAGGTTTTCTACCGTTGTTGACACAGTGACACATTACAACATGACAGAAGAAGACTACATAGAAATGTGTGCAGAAAAAGCAAGAGAAGAGGCAAGGGATGTAATTAATAATTATCTTAAACCATTTGAATCGGTAAAAGATTATTTTGTACCAACCAATATGACAGAACAGAAATTTGAAGAGATTTTGAATGAAATGGGCAGCAAAAGTAAAGGAATGAAAACACCATAAATGCAAAAATGTTTTTATGTTGTAAGTGAAAATAAATGGAGAATAGGAAGAATGGAGAGATTGACAGAACGTGACGAGTTTGGAAATACTGACATTATCGGCGTGGACAGCATGGATTTGCAGTGCAATCTTGAATTTGACAAATTCAATAAAGTCACAACCGCACTGAATAAGCTAGCAAAATATGAGGATTTAGAGGAACAAGGGCGGCTGCTGGAATTGCCCTGTAAATCAGGGGATATTGTCTATGATGTTGTTTTGTGTAATGATGGAAAATATCATGTTTTTGAAATGAAAGTATGCAACATTAGTCCATTTGGGGATGCAAGAGGAGCAAAAGCTTGGAATGCTTATCTGGAGGGCAGATATGTAAAAGCATACAGGAGTTTTTATGACTTCGGAAAAACTGTTTTTCTCACACGCCAAGAAGCAGAAACTAAGTTGGCAGAAATAGCGCAGGTTTGATTCTACAGGAGGTTTTTATGTTACATCTAATACTAACAAAAATTAAACATAAAATTATTAATGAAGCAGGTTGCGTTATTGCAAGATGGATTTTACATAATTGTGATGATGGGCTAGTTATCAAAAGAAAAGCTAGGGCGGAACAAATTATAAAAGTTTTTTCTGCCCAGGCATACAGGAATATGATTAAACCTGCCATCCACAAAGCTACAGAAGTAATAAAAGTTGGTGATGTAGTTACAGATAATGGTTATCACCAAAAAGTTGTTGTAACGTGCATTGATTATGACACTTTCAGGGGGTATTACCTGGCAGATGGATGTGTTGTGTCTGGATTAAAACTGGAAGATTTCAAAAAGATTGTTTCACATATTGATTTGAAAATAGAAAACAGTTAATAAAATGGCTCTGGAGGATTTTAGATTGAGGGAAATATTATTTAAAGGATTGCAGAAAGTGGGGAAGGTAAATGCATGAGCGGTTAGATATGTTTAACTTGACAAGACCGGTATTTCAGATAGATAAGCCCATACGATTGATTGAATTATTTGCAGGTATCGGAAGCCAGGCAATGGTGTTACGGGATTTGGGAGCGAATTTTGAGCATTACAGGGTGGTTGAATTTGATAGATTTGCGGTTGCGAGTTACAACGCCATTCATGGTACATATTTTGAAACAACAGATATTTGTAATGTAGGCGGTGCAGATTTAGGGATTTGCGATACAGACAAGTTTTGTTATGTAATGACATACTCATTTCCCTGTCAGGACTTATCAGCCACAGGAAAACGAAAAGGCATGACAAAGGGCAGCGGTACAAGGTCAGGATTGTTATGGGAGGTTGAAAGACTTCTGAATGAATGTTCTGGACTTCCACAAGTTTTATTAATGGAAAATGTACCACAAGTACATTCAAAAGCAAATATGCCTGATTTTCAGAAGTGGATTGGCTTTCTTGAAAGCAAAGGTTACAGCAACTACTGGCAGGATTTGAACGCAAAAGATTACGGTGTTGCCCAAAACCGTGCCAGATGCTTTATGGTAAGTTTACTTGGCGAATGGAATTACAAATTTCCAAAACCAATACTACTTGAGCGGGAATTAAAGGACTATTTGGAAGATAAAGTTGACGAAAAATACTATATCAACAATGAAAAGGCACAGAAACTGATACAGACGCTTATATCAAATCAACAGCCAGCGGGAAATGGAATGGTGGAATGGAAAGGGCAATTTTAACACCAAAGAGGACAGAATATGGCAAGGCTATACGAAAAGCATACGAAAGTGGAGAAATCAAGGAAAGCAGACATAATATGACTGAACTTGAACCGAGGACAGATGGTATATCAAACACGATAACAACTGTCCAAAAAGATAATTTATTGATTGAACAACATGGTTTGGTGGTGGTAGAAATGGAAGTAAAACAGATAGGAAATATGGACACAGACAGAGAAAACTTTAAAAATCCGCAATGTGGCAGAGTTTACGACAGCAGTGGCTTATCTCCGGCAATTAATACTTGCCAGGGAGGCCAGAAGGAGCCAAAGATAATAGTTGCCATGCGTGGTAGAAATCCTGATAACCCGTCAGACAGAACGGCAGGAAGCCCGACAGAGCAGAGATTAGAGCCGAACAGCCAAGGTGTCTGTAATACACTGACAAGCGTGCAAAAAGATAATATGGTATTGGAAAAAGCTGATTTTTGCATAGGTGGATTACAAGAACATCAAACAGCAAGATTTGACGGAATATCCCCATCATTAACTGCAGCAATGGGGATGGGCGGAGGTCAAACACCATTAATAAATTGTCAGTACCGCATACGGAAATTAACCCCTCTTGAATGTTGGCGGCTTATGGGATTTTCAGATGAAGATTTTCACAAGGCAGAGGAAGTCAACAGCAACACGCAACTGTATAAACAAGCAGGCAACAGCATAGTAAAGAATGTTTTAATTGCTATTTTCGGGCAGATGATACATGAAAAGGAGAATTTGTATAAAGTATGAAGTATGACAAAGAACTGTACCTAGATTCAGGAATATACGGACTTGACGAAGAAGTTACCAACAAAAAGGAAAAAATAGTGTTGTGCAGGATGCCACATATATGTGCAAGCTGTGCACGTGAAATACGCAAGGGAGAGCAAGCTTTATATGAGAGTGGTTTTCTTGATGGCGAACCTGTATCATGTTACACATGTCTGGAATGCATAGAAGAATGGCTCGAAGAAACGGGACAAGCTGTAAATGAGGACGAATAAAGTTTGTAAATGCGTAAATTTATAAAAGAAAGAACACCTGCTTAATTGGAGTAGTACAGGTGTTCAATCCAATTGCATTTTAGAATAACACTGTAATTATACTATATACCAGCAGAAAAAGCAAATACAAGTTAAAAAACTTATACCATATATAGGAGAAAAAATATATTAAGAAAGGGGCGGTTGTTATGAACCATAGTTTTAATGTGGAAGTTGCAACAAAATATGGGATGCTTGAGGCGGTTCTTCTTGAAAATATTAATTTCTGGGTTGCTAAAAACAAAGCTAATGAAAAAAACTTTTATGATGGTTTTTACTGGACATACAACAGCATAACAGCATTGTCCAAACTGTTTCCATATGCATCAAGGGCAACCATATTCAGGGCGTTACATAATCTGGAAGATGCTGGGCTAATTCTTGCAGGCAATTATAACAAAGATGCAAGTGATAAAACTAAATGGTACACTTTGAC
>VSNJ01000200.1 GCA_009774235.1 Lachnospiraceae bacterium | reverse complement strand
ACTTATAAAAGGTACACCAGTCATTCAATGACTGGTGCTTTGGTCGTGCTTTTTTAACAGGGTGTCTGAACTGTTACCTGGAATTATTTTTCACCTGTATAAAATTAATGTTTTAATTGACAATGCGGGACAGAAAGACTATAATAGACAAAGAATTTGCTATAACATAATTTTTGTTATGTTGTATTCCCTTAAGCCTGGTAAACACGGGCTTTTTTATTTATAAAAATTATTATCCACACCCTGTAATTACTACAGATAATAATAAAAGAAAAAATTTCTAGACTTTTTCCACTATCATACCATCCCAATTTTACAATATATTCAGGTACTACACAGCACAAGGTCCATTTGGTCAAGCAGTTTCTGGTGCTCACGGCTTGTTGTCTTAATATACCCTCTTGTTGTTTCAATATTACTGTGCCCAAGTACATCTGCAAGCTTTGCTATATCCTTTCCAGCCGTATAAAATTCTTTTGCAAACAAATGGCGTAAATTATGCAGGTATACTTTACTTTCTTGTACACCTGCCTCTTTACTTAACATTTTCATCTCTTTCCAGATATTGCTTCTATCCACTGCCTTCCCTCCTGAAGTACGGAATACAATGCCTCCTGCAATCTTGTTCTCCTTTATGTAACGCAGAAGTTTTTTTCTAAGCTTCCCTGGAAGCAATATTATTCTCTGTTTGCCCTTGCAGTAGATTTCCACAACACCTCCTGCCACACTTTCCAGAGTAACACTTGCCAGTTCACTTATCCTCATTCCTGTTGCACATATTGTCTGGATTATCATTGCCAGGCGTATCTTACCCTTTTTCAATGCTGCTTTTACAAGCCTTTTGTATTCCTCCCTGGATAAATCCCTGTTTTCGGGAACAAAAGCCTCCTTTTGTATTTTATATGTCCTTACCCTGAGGTCATACCACCCAAGATACTCAAAAAGACGGTTTGCTGCCACCAGAAAAGAATTAATACTTGTGAGCTTGTACTTTTTCTTCTTCCTTAGATACTCCTTGTATCCAACTACCATCTTCTTTGTAATTTCTTTGCCTCCCGCATATAACACAAGCTTCCCAAGGTCACGCATATATTTTTTAATAGTTGCTTCTGATTTCTCTTCCTCATACAAATACTCCTGGTATCCTGAAAGTATCTCCTCTGTAACAAACCTTCCCATATTTATCCCCTTTCTTCTATTTACTGCATGCAAAAACAGCTGGTACATATTATTTATTTTCTATTTCCATATTATAGATTATATAGATTTCTATGTATACACTTACAAGTCCATTCCCAAAACAAACTTACCACTTACTCTGCGTATATATAGCTAAATCTCCAGGCAAAAGAAAAAAAACATACAAAAAAAGACCACATTACTGTGGTCAGATAAGAACTTTCCATTCCTCTTCTTTAAATCCTGCCAGCACTATATCCCCTGCAACCACTAAAGGCCGTTTCACAAGCATACCATCAGTTGCAAGCAGCTCCAGCTGTTCATCTTCACTCATTCCAGGCAATTTATCCTTTAATTTTAATTCCTTATACAAATTACCACTTGTATTAAAAAACCGTTTTAATGGAAGCCCGCTTTTCTTATACCACTCTGCAAGTTCCTCTTTTGAAGGATTTTCTTCCTTTATAGGACGCCCATTATATGCAATACCATTTTCATCAAGCCATTTAAGTGCCTTTTTACATGTAGAACACCTGGAATAACATAATACTGTAACCTCCATGCCAAATACCTCCTATATCCAATAATATAATCCATATGGCTGCTACCATTCCCAAAATATTATTTACACAATACCCCGCTTTATATATTCCTCAGCAACCACCAGGTCATTAGGATAAGTAATTTTAAAATTATACATTTCCCCCTGGACAATACCAACAGGCAGCTTATTTTTTATATATATGCCAGACGCATCTGTAAGCTGTTCCTTTTCATTGTCACTTAATCTATTATATAATTCACGCAATTCTTTTGCAAAAAATGTCTGTGGTGTCTGGCACATATATAATGCCTGCCTGTCAGTTATACTTTCCACTGTCTGTCCGCCAGGACAATAAAGTATTGTATCAGTTGCAGGGACAGCTGTTGTAGCTGCCCCATATCTTATTGCTGTCTCTATATTTTCACTAATTATGCGGTTATTAATAAATGGTCTTGCTGCATCATGCGTAACAATTATTGTGCTGCCATCAAGAATATAATTATCTTCAATATAACGTATACCCTCCATAATAGTATTATTACGGCTGTTACCACCTGATGCCACTGCTATATTCTTCTTATAACTACTAAGGTATTCCTCTATAAGTCCTTGTGTATAAGATACCCATTCTGAAGGACAAAGCACAATAATCTTTATAAAAGCACCATTTATACAGAACTTTTCAAGTGTATGGATTATAACTGGTTTGCCACAAGCCATAAGAAACTGCTTTGGTTTACCATTATTACCCATACGGCTTCCAATACCACCTGCAAGCACCAGCCCAAAAACCATTACCATAACCATACCTTTCTTTTACAGGACTATCCGCCCTGGTATTTAAGATAACCAGATAACACAGGCATCTCTGCCTGGAATATCTGGCTTTACAGACAACACACTAAACTTATTTCTGGTTAATATAATTAACAAGACCCTCAGCTGCAATTATCTTCTGCATAAATTCAGGAAATGCCTGTCCTTTATATTCATTACCTTTTGTCTTGTTATAAATCATTCCGCTGTCAAAATCAATTTCAACTGTATCACCTGCATCTATATCCTTTGCAGCTTCAGGGCACTCAATAATAGGAAGCCCTATATTAATAGCATTACGGTAAAATATCCTTGCAAATGTTTCAGCAATAACACAGCTGATTCCAGAAGCCTTAATTGCTATAGGTGCATGTTCACGTGATGAGCCACAGCCAAAATTCTTATTGGCAACCATAATATCACCCTTCTTTACACGTTTTACAAATCCAGGGTCTATATCTTCCATACAACTTTTGGCAAGCTCTGCTGGGTCAGATGAGTTAAGGTATCTTGCAGGAATAATTACATCTGTATCTACATTATCTCCATATTTATGGACTATGCCACATGCTTTCATAATATTTTCTCCATTTCTGTACTGCACTTTACAATATAGTAATGCGGGGCAGTACCATTCCACTATACTTACTATACTTATATGGTTTTACTAATTTATGCCAGATTATAAACCTAATTCAGAAGGCTGTGAAATCTTTCCTGTTACAGCACTTGCTGCTGCAACAGCAGGGCTTGCAAGATAAACTTCTGAATCTACATGTCCCATACGTCCTACAAAGTTACGGTTTGTTGTAGAAACTGCCCTCTCTCCTGCTGCCAGTATACCCATATAACCTCCAAGACATGGACCACATGTAGGAGTGCTCACAATAGCACCTGCTTCTATAAATGTCTTAACAAGCCCTTCTTCAACAGCCTGCAGATATATTGCCTGTGTAGCCGGGATAACAATAACTCTTATGCCATTAGCAACTTTGTGTCCTTTAATTACCTCTGCTGCAGTACGGAGGTCTTCTATACGGCCATTAGTACATGAACCAATAACAACCTGGTCAATCTTAATCTCACCTGCTTCACTTACAGTCTTTGTATTTTCAGGAAGATGAGGGAATGCCACAGTTGGCTCAAGGACACTTAAATCAATAGTGTATTCCTCATCATATACTGCGTCCTCATCTGCTTCATATATAGTATACTGTTTATTTGAATGTTCTTCCATATATGCTATTGTTTTGTCATCAACAGGGAAAATGCCATTCTTGGCACCTGCCTCAATAGCCATATTTGCAATAGAAAAACGGTCATCCATTGAAAGATTTGCAACACCATCACCTGTAAATTCAAGTGAACGGTATAAAGCACCATCAACACCAATCATGCCTATAAGATGAAGTATAACATCCTTGCCACTTACCCATTTTGAAGGCTTGCCTGTAAGGACTACCTTAACCGCAGAAGGAACTTTAAACCATGTTTTTCCTGTTATCATACCACAACCCATATCTGTACTTCCTACTCCCGTAGAAAATGCACCAAGAGCGCCATATGTGCATGTATGTGAATCAGCACCTATGCATGTTTCCCCTGCAACTATAAGCCCTTTTTCAGGAAGAAGGGCATGTTCAATACCCATCTGGCCTACTTCAAAATAATTAGTAATATTATGTTCTTTTGCATACTCACGTACACATTTACAATGTTCTGCTGATTTAATATCTTTATTTGGAGCAAAGTGGTCAGGTACAAACACCACCTTGTCCTTATCAAATACAGTCTTTTTATCCAGTTTATCCGCCTCATGGATAGCAACAGGACCTGTAATATCATTAGCAAGGACTAAATCCAGGTCTGCTTCAATAAGCTGCCCTGCCTCAACATATGGCAGTCCTGCATGTGCTGCAAGAATTTTCTGTGTCATAGTCATTCCCATTTATTTATCCTCCATTTAATAAAAATTCCAATTATACCTATTTTATATAATAAAAATGTGTCTGGAAATGTATACACATTATATTGACAATTCCAGACACACAATAAGTACCACTGCCAGCAGTTATTACTGTTTTGCTAATACAAACTGCCCAACAAGACCATCTAATATGTTCGCCTGTGCAAATAATTCCTCACTAGTTGCAGAAGCCTCCTGTGCAGTTGCAGCATTGCTCTGCACTACCTCTGAAATCTGGTTTACACCTGTTTTTGCCTGGCGCATAACCTCTGCCTGGTCTTCAACTATAACTTTAAGGTTCTTGGAGAAATCTGCAATCTGGCCAATTCCGTCAACTACAGAACCAATAGCTTCAGATGCACGCTTTGCCGCATGGTTTCCTTCTTCAACTTCCCTTATAGAACTTTCTATAAGCTCCCTTGTATCCACTGCTGCTTTCGCACTCTGGTCTGCAAGTTCCCTTATCTGGTCTGCAACAACTGCAAAACCACGGCCAGACTCACCTGCCCTTGCCGCCTCTATAGATGCATTTAAAGACAAAAGATTGGTCTGGGATGCAATGGACTCAATTTCAGAAATAATATCACCAATCCTTGTAGATGTATCATTGATACGTTTCATTGCCGCCATCATAGTATTCATTTCTTCACGGCTGTTATCAGCCTGGCTTGCATACTGCTGTGCTTTTACAAAAGACTCATCTGCACTCTCTGCACTTTTTTCCATGGCTACAGTAATATTTGCAATAGTTTCATGCAGGTCCTGTACAGTATGTGACTGTTCTGTTGCACCCTCTGCAAGTGACTGCGCCGCTGTTGCCAGGTCACCAGAACCAACAGATACCTGGTTTGAGGCTTCACCTATTGCGAGTAATGTTTCCGTCATCTGTACTTTCAGGTCATGCATTGCTTCATGTAATTTCTTAAAGTCACCAGTGTACCTTTCTGCCACCCTGGACTTTGTAGAATAATTACCCTCTGCCATATCACCTAAAACTTCGCCAATATCTTTTATAATTACATTCAGGTTATCTGCCATCTCTGTGGCATCTTTTTCCATATATTCTACTTCATCTCCAGTTTCTATCATTGGAAAAGGAGATGATAAATCCCCTGATGCAAATGTCTTAAGACGCTTGCCAAGTTTTCCTAAAGGAGAAGATATTTTCTTTGAAATACTCTTTCCAATCTTAGTAGCAAATACCACTGCAAGCGCAATAACTGCCACAACAGCAAAGGCAAGAATCCAGCCTGCCAGCGACAACTTTGTAGAAATGCTCTTACCTTCCTCTACCTTTACATCTAACAATTCTGTAAGGTTAGCATAAATACTATTATAAGAACCTGCCAGCTCATTAAGTGCTATCTCTTGTGCCTGTTTACAAAGTTCCCTGTCTGTTGTTGCGCCAAGTTCCATAACTTCGGCATCAATTTCCCAGTAACTGCCAAGTGCAGATTTAATTTCATCATAAGTTTCTCTTCCACTGTCTGATACAATTGTATTTTCTATTTCAGCAAAATTCTTTTCAAATGCTGCTTTATGTTCATCATGCTGTTTTGACACAGTTTCAATTACATCCTGGTCATCATATCCAATTGCTGCCCTCAATGATGACCTTGCATCCGCAAATTCAAACATCGCTTTTCCAATATCACCTTGTGCAAACCCAAAATAGTTTAACGCATAAGAATATCTTAATGATACAAAAACAAGTGCGATTAACCCTAAAACTGCTGCTATTGAAGTAACTGCTGATACTTTGAAAAAAGACTTTGTAAGTTTCTTTTCAATACTCTCCTGCTTTTCCATTACTACCCCTCCTGTTTATATTACAAATATGTACTGGTACATTTCCAGATAATAGCCTGCTGTCTGTATGTCTGGACTATATATTGTGAACATTATAGAATATTCCAGGCAGCACACTGAATAATTATTTTCTAGATAGCCAGCCTTATCATTCTATTATAAACTTATTTTTATAAATATTCAATACAAAATAAACAACTTGATTTTCTATAATTGAAGAGTATAATAA
>VSNJ01000020.1 GCA_009774235.1 Lachnospiraceae bacterium | reverse complement strand
AATATAAGGCGTGGCAGGAGAAAATCTATGCTCCTGCCGATACATATCTATTTTTATCCCTATCTGGTTTAACCCATTATGCATTGCTGTCACCTCCCGTTATGTCCAGAAAGTATTCTTCAAGGCTTTGCTCCGTAACGGAGAATTCCTTAGTTACAATATGATTCTCCATGAGAAGCTTTGCTATGCTCTCTGCCCTGTCAGTATGCGGGAACAGGTGCAATGTCTCATCATCAATGACAGTATATTCCG
Organism: Lachnospiraceae bacterium; assembly: GCA_009774235.1. Classification (GTDB taxonomy): domain Bacteria; phylum Bacillota; class Clostridia; order Lachnospirales; family Lachnospiraceae; genus Butyribacter. Next base: position 38,693 of record VSNJ01000020.1, on the reverse strand, counting down.
CATCATGAAACCTATTCTCAATAACGGTTATACATTTCGGCAGTTCGGATGTTTTTATCTTTATGTACTGCCGGCATTTTTCGTCAAGCTCATCATGGGTGAGCGCCTCAATTATCTTCCCCTTGTGGATAATATAATAATCAGTGGCAAGCAGATAAAGCTCATTAAGGATATGACTTGATATGAACAGTGTTACATCATTTTCCTCATTCAGCCTTTTGAGCAGGCTGCGCAATTCGGATATATTTTTAGGATCAAGACCGTTTATCGGCTCATCAAGTATGAGCAGTCTCGGCTTTCCGACAAGAGCCATTGCTATGTTGAGTCTCTGCTTCATGCCCATAGAAAACTTTCTTACCTTCTTATCCTTAACCTCGGCAAGCCCTACCATTCCGAGCAGCTTATCACATATTTCCTTGTCAGGATTGCCGATGAGGATACGCTGTAATTCAAGATTACGGTAAGCGGAGTATTCCTGATAAAGGGCAGGTGCTTCAATGGTGCTTCCGATATGCCGGCGCATTTTCAGAATGCTGGACGGCTCGTTCTTCCCAAACAACGAGAAAGCACCACTTGACGGATAAAGCAACCCCGTCAGAACTCTCATCAGTGTGGTTTTGCCTGCGCCATTCGCACCGATAAATCCGTAGATATGCTTATTTTTGAGACTGATGCTTACATCATCAAGAGCAAGAAAATTGCCGTATTTCACGGATATTCCGTGTGTTTGTAAAATAATATTTTCCATTTTGCAAACCTCCTTTTCTTTCGTGCTCTTATGCTAACATATGATGTTTTAAGGATTCTTCACCAAATCTAAAGAAAATCTTAATTTACCAGACGATACCCCATTCCGTAAACAGTTTCAATATATTCCTCAGATGTGAACTTTGCAATCTTCTTTCGCAAATTACTGATGTGTACATTCATCGTGTTGTCATCACCCAAATAGGCATCGCCGGAAACGCTTTCATAAAGCCTACGCTTTGAGAATATCCTTTTGGGATTTTTCAACATCAACTCCAGTATCGCATATTCCATAGCCGTGCAGGTTATCTCATTTCCCTTGACATAAACACGCTTTGAGCCGGTGTCGAGCCTTATATCTCTGAATGTAAGCAACGCCAGGGTCTGCGCCTCAGTCCGGCGAAGCACAGCCTGTATGCGAAGCATGACCTCGTCAATATCAAAAGGCTTGGTAATATAATCGTCAGCACCTATTTTGAAAAGCTCTATTCTGTTGTACACCTCCAACTTTGCCGAGATGATGATAACGGGTGTGCTCTTGACAGAGCGCAGCTCCTTCAGCACTTCCTCTCCAGTTTTCAAGGGCAGCATCAAATCCATAAGAATAATGTTATAGTCAACCGCCAACGCTTTGTCTAGTCCGTCAAGTCCGTTTTCGGCACTATCCACAGAGTAGCCGTTTTTCGTTATGATACTGCAAAGCAGACTGTTTATCGTTTTGTCGTCTTCTATTAAGAGTACAGAGAACATGATTTCACCGCTTTCTTTTATTTTGGTGGATAACACTTTCATATATATTTCATCATAGATCTGGTGAAAAATCAATATGTTAGGACTAAATTAGGCTTAACCCCTTGATTTTACTGGGTTTCTTCTAACTTAGCCCTATTATAACACGGGCATCTAAATATTCCAGACCCAGTTTTTGCATAGAAGTTTCAAATGCCTTCTTAACATTATTATAATCCGCAAGATATAATATAAGATATAAAAAATTAAAGTTATTCACAATTTACCATATTCATTGTAAATTGCAAATAACTTTAATAAAATTTTATGCAAGTCCTCTTTTCTTTAATATTCTCTTTTCAATTACTGAGAATATACACTTATCTATAATTATACCAACTGCAACTATAACTACCATTACAAGCATAACCTGGTTAATATCTGCAAGGTCACGCCCCATTATAAGCGTCTGTCCAAGACCTATTGACGTTGTCATAACCTCACCTGCCATTAATGCCCTCCATGCAAATGACCAGCCCTGTTTTAACCCTGATATAAACTCAGGCAGGCATGCAGGAAATATTACATTTATATACATCTGTTTCTTAGTTGCGCCCATTGTAAGCGCCGCTTTTGTATAAATTGGCTGTATGTTCTTAATAGCATTGTCAACTGAAATCGCAATACTAAAAGCTGAACCCATAATTACAACAAACAATATGGCATTGGTTGAAAGCCCGAACCAAAGTATTGAGAATGGCACCCAGCATACACTTGGAAGTGTTTGTATACCTAAAACAACAGGTTTAAAGTTCTTCTGGAGATAGTTAAAATGGTTTATCAAAAGCCCTACAAGAATACCTATAATTACAGCTACAACATATCCTGCTATACCACGCATAAGTGAATTAAAAGTTGCCTGGAAAAGAGTCCCGTCACTGCATAATTCAACAAACCTTTTAGCAACCCCTGCTGGTTCTGGGACTGCATATGGTTTCCAAAGTTCAAGCAAATCCACACCAAGCCAGTACACACCCTGCCAAGCCAGTATAAGGATTACCAGAAATATTATCATTCCCATCAGACAGCCTCCCCTCTGACCTGTTCCATAATCTTATGCCTGAGTTCAACAAACTCAGGCGAATATACATGTCTTGGCCTCTCTATATCAATACTTATTATACTTGCTATACGCCCTGTATCCGGTGAAAGAGCCACAACCCTGTCACCAAGGTACACTGCTTCTTCAACACTATGTGTTATAAATAATATAGTTTTCTTTGTTTCCATCCATATTCTCTGGAGCTCTTCCCTAAGCCTGTTAGAAGTCTGCTTGTCAAGGGCTGAAAATGGTTCATCCATAAGAAGCACTTTTGAATCCATTGTAAGCGCCCTGGCAAGAGCTGTCCTCTGCCTCATTCCTCCGGAAATCTGGTGTATAGGATAATCCTTATAATCCTCAAGATGTACCATCTTAAGGTAATGCATTGCCTTCTGTTCCTGTTCATCTTTTGGCACACCTGCAAGCTTCATGCCAAACTTAACATTTTCTATAACATTAAGCCATGGGAAAAGCCCATGTTCCTGGAACATAACTGTCCTGTCTGCGCCAGGACCTGTAACTTCTTTTCCATCAAGAAGTATTTTGCCACCTGTAGGTTTCTCAAGCCCAGCCACCAGATTTAAAAGTGTACTTTTACCACATCCTGATGCCCCTACTATACATACAAATTCACCACTCTCTATTTCTAAATCTATCTCATTAAGAGTTGCTTTATCACTATTGTCAAAATGTTTGTTAAGTCCCTGGATAACTAACGGCATATCAGTTCTCCTTTCGGCAGTTCAGAGATAAATCCTTCTGCCTTGCTTATATCAGCAAAACCAAGTACTGACTCTTCATTTACTTCTGTGCTTACACCTATACGCTCAAAAGCCTGGCTTATAATATCATCTCCAAGAGCCTTTCCTGTAGCCTCTTTTAACTCATTATTAATAGTTTTAAGAGAATTTTCCTTGTCATCATTAACCTTTTTGGTTGCTGCTTCATGCTGTTTAATAAATTCATCAACCATTTCAGGATTCTCTTCCATAAATTCTTTCCTTACAACAACAACAGCAACGTCATATTCCCCATTATCATAAATATCTTTATAATCAAGCACAAGCTCTGCATCATTTGCAAGCAATGTTGCGCCCCATGGTTCAGGGACAAGTGCTGCATCAATATCCCCACGTTCCATTGTATTTGCCACATCAGCATTGGCAACTGCACTTACTTTAACTGTACCTCCAGCTGTATCAGGTTTAAGCCCATTGTCTGCAAGAAGCTTTAACAAGCATAAATGCTGTGTATTTCCAATCTGTGGTATAGCTACTACTTTGCCATCAAGGTCTGCTACACTGTTAATATCTGAACCTTTTCTTTTAACAAGCACTGCACCACCTTTAGTAGCGCTTGAAATTATTACTACATCACCTTTTGACTTTACATTGGCACTAATAGCTGGAACAGGACCAATATATCCTATATCAATATCACCTGAAAATAATGCCTCAACTTCTGCAGGTCCAGCATTAAATGCAGTCCACTTTACATTTACATCATCACCCAGGCTTTTATCAAGTGTACCTTCCGCTTTCATCATTAATGCCTGTGCATGGGTAATATTATTAAAATACCCAATATGCACCTCTTTATTTTTATCATCTTTACTTCCACATCCTATTACACCAAAAGCTGTGATTGCAATAATCCCTGTTAATAAAAGCTTTTTCAGTCTTCCCTTAAACATAATTAAACCTCCATATCAATTACATTACATTTCTTTGTTTTACTAACTTAACACAGTTTACGATAAAAACGCCAACAAATTAATAATTATTTATGACAACGTTTTCTCTTGCTATTTTACTTGCAAAATGGTAAAATTACTACTAATAATTAATACTATTTATATATACACCAATTACATTTTGACAACGTTTTCAAAATATTTCTTGTTATTATTTTAGTTTACACATAAAAACAAGTTATATACTTTTTAAAGCCAGGAGGGATATTATAATGTCATTAAAAAAAATCGCAGAACTTGCGGGTACATCCATATCTACAGTTTCACGTGTACTAAATACACCTGGCCATTCCTGCCATACACCCGGGCTTTCAGAAAAAATATGGAAGATTGCAAAAGAACTGGAATATATACCAAATACAGCAGCAAGAAGCCTGCGCCTTGGCAGCAGCACAACAGAACAGCCTTTTTTTGTTGATATTTTTCTTACCAGGTTTGATTCAATGGATAAAGACCCTTTTTTTGCTGAGCTTTTCAAGCATGTTAAAGAAGAGCTTCTTGCAAACAATTTACTACTTGGGGAAACCTTAAATTTCACAGATATAATATCACTTGGAGAACAAGGTAATAATCCCACAAAAGCTGTGCCTTACAAAACTTCTTCTAAAGTAATTTCGGAAAACCCAGTTTCTTCACCTGTATTAATTCCTAAGAAACAGAATACAGGGCTTATACTTCTTGGCAAATGCCCTCATGGTCTTATGCCTGTATTAAATAAAAGATACCAGTATATTGCTGGAATAGACAGAAATCCTACTGATTATGAGTATGATGAAGTAATATGCAATGGAACCACTGCTGCACAAAAGGCTGTTGAATATCTTGTACAACTTGGCCACAGCAATATTGCATATATAGGTGACTGTACATATGAATCAAGGTATACAGGTTATTACCAGACATTACTTAACCACAAAATACCATTAAATTATGCCAATGTACACCAGACTGGACAGACTGAAAAAGAAGGTTTCATGGCTATGCTTGATATAATCAAATCTGCCACAAAACCTTCTGCAATATTCTGTGCTAATGATATTACTGCTATAGGCGTATTAAATGCGTTAAAAACTAATAAAAAGAGGGGTTACCTGCCATCAGTAATATCTATTGACAATATATACCCCTCCCAGAAAACAACCCCTATGCTGACTACTATTGACATTCCTAAAAAAGAAATGGCACATCTTGCAGTAACGCTCCTCACCGACAGGAGAAACGGGAAACATAGGGAAAATATACGTATTGAACTTCCATGCAGGCTGTTAGAACGTGACAGCTGTACTTATAACCGCTAACCAATGCTCCCACTATGCAGTTATTTTATTTACATCAAAGTAGTAAAACCACCACCTGATGTCATAACATCTGCTACTGCAGAAGCTGCTACTGTACTGCTTCCTGATGCCTGTGCATCAGAAACTGCCATAGTAACTTGTGCTGCTGCCTGTGCCGCTTCTGCTGACATTTCACTGTTTTCTATAAACTTCTCAAGATTTTCTTTTACTGCCTGCTTCTTCATAACACTATAAGTTGCATTAATAGCTGTACTCAGGCTTGCCCTTGCCTGGATACTTGCGGAGTCTTTTCCGCCACCTCCCCTAATATATTTTAATTGTGCTTTAAGATAATCCATATCTGCTTTAAGAAGGTCTAAATCCTCATCCTTACGGTGTTCCTTCTTGCGGCGCTCCCTTGCTTCTATGGATATTTCATCCTGAAGCCCAACCTTGTCAGCTGTTTCCTCTTCTTTAATATGTGCAAGCTTTGTCTTAGCTATACGTACCATTTTCCTGGCATGTGTTACTGCCATTGAAATTTCCTGCTGGTCATACTTGCCGCTTGCTGCCTTTCTCTTAAGGCTTACATATGAAGTCTTTGCCTTTTGCACAGCATTTCCTGCCTGTGAGACACTTTTTGCCTGTGATATAGTTGTAGAAACCCTCTTAAACTGGTACCGTAAGGCTTTCTTTGGCTGGTTTTTCTTGTCATTCCTTGCTTTATTAAGCTCCCTTGCCCTCTTAATGCTTTCGAGCAATCTGTCCATCTCTTCAATGTCTTTATCTGAGAACCAGGACTTGTTCTCCTTTTTCTTATCTTCATCCTGTCCAAGCATGGCAATCTCTTCATCTGTCATGCCTTTTTTCTGTGTTGTAGCAGCCTGCTGCCCTTTGCCACCCATCTGTGTCTGTTTATTATATGCTTCCTGTGCCGCATTATAATCTTTGGCACTTCCCTGTGGTGGAACAGGATTATTGCCTGCTGGTGCATTTTCATCCTGCGGCATATCCTCCCCCTGCATCCAGTATGCTGCATCTTCTGCAGTTACAATAGAAGCCAGCCTGTTAAACCTGTCTGGCAATGCATATGCCATACTATTTATACCAGATGTACTTCCTTGCTGCCTGCTTGCTGGTGCATAAGCACTTGCTGCCCTTCTTCTGTCTGCAGAACTTGTTCTTCCCCTGTCATTGGCAGAATATGTGCGTCCTGCCTGGCTTTTTAAATTACCATCCGTGGTTATTAATCCATTCATAAGCAACTCCATTTCCTTATATACAGCCACTGCCATTTAATATGCCACATATTACTGGCATATAATGGCAGTTGCCCTGATATAATATTATCCACAAAACCTTCTAAAAATTTGTCCTAAATCCACAAAAATGGATATACTTATTTTACTTATCGGCAATTATCCTTAATTTCTTAACAATTTTAGTACAATTTCATGGGATTATCCACAAAACAGGAGACTTTTGCACAAAACAAGTTGTATAAATATATAGTATAAACAGATAATGCTTGTATATTAACAGATTTCTGCCCCTGATGGCATACTCTTTTCAGGTACCATAAGTGCAAGGTTTCCTTCTGCATCCTCTGCACAGAGAAGCATACCTTCTGATAATACTCCTGCAAGTTTAGCAGGTTTAAGGTTTACAAGTACCATTACTTTCTTGCCAACCATCTCTTCTGCCTTATAATACTGCTTTATACCAGAAACTATCTGCTTCACTTCACTTCCTATCTTAACTTGCGAACAAAGAAGCTTTTTAGACTTCTTAACTTCTTCACATGCAATAATCTCACCAACCTGGAACTGCATTTTACCAAAATCATCAAATGTAATTTCAGGCTTTACTTCAATATTAATTACCTCTTCATCTTCCTGGACTTTATTATTTGCTGCTGCCTGTGCTGCCATTATTTCTTCTGCCCTGGCAAGGACTTCTTTTATATCATGTCTTGCAAATAATATTTCTGGTTTTTCTGTAACCTTTGTCCCTGATACATATATACCAAATTTTTCCATATCCCTGGTACTTTTCCTGCCAGCTGCCAGCTGTTTTAATATCTTTTCTGTAGTATCTGGCATAAATGGTTCAAGAAGGCTTGCACCTGTTGTAATGCTTTCAATAAGGTTATAAAGAACTGTAGAAAGCCTGTCTTTTTTGTTTTCATCTTTGCCAAGCACCCAAGGTTCTGTTTCATCTATATATTTATTACACCTCTTAAATATGGCAAATACTTCTGAAATAGCATCTGCTACACGCAAAGAATCCATTTTTTCTACAACCTTTTTATATGCACTTGTTACAAGTGTTTTAAGTTCATTATCAACTGGCTCTTGTATCCCCTTGTCTTCTGCTATTCCACCAAGGTATTTGTTTGTCATGGAAATTGTCCTGTTTACAAGATTTCCAAGTGTATTTGCAAGGTCAGAATTAATCCTTTCAGCCATAAGCTCCCATGTAACTACACCATCATTTTCAAATGGCATTTCATGTAGTACAAAGTAACGTACAGCATCTACCCCAAATACGTCTACAAGGTCATCTGCATATATTACATTTCCTTTAGACTTGCTCATCTTGCCATCATTCTGTAAAAGCCATGGATGCCCGAATATCTGCTTTGGAAGCGGCAAGCCGAGTGCCATAAGCATAACAGGCCAGTAAATAGTATGGAAACGCAGTATATCTTTACCAATAAGATGAAGGTCAGCAGGCCAGAATTTTGCAAAAAGGTCTTCCCCGTCTTCAAGTGAATTATTGCCATCTACATCATAACCAAGCCCTGTAATATAGTTGCTAAGTGCATCTATCCACACATATACAACATGCCCTTCGTCAAAGTCTACAGGTATTCCCCACTTAAATGAAGTACGTGATACACATAAATCCTGCAGACCAGGAAGCAGGAAGTTATTCATCATTTCATTTTTACGTGATTCTGGCTGTATAAACCCAGGGTTTGCATTGATATGCTCTATAAGCCTGTCTGTATATTTGCTTAATTTCAGGAAATATGCTTCTTCTTTTGCTGGCTGGCACTCCCTGCCACAGTCAGGGCATTTACCATCAACAAGCTGTGAAGATGTGAAAAATGACTCACATGGGGTACAGTACATTCCTTCATAAAAACCTTTGTATATGTCACCTTGCTCATAAAGTTTCTTAAAAATCTTTTGTACCTGTTTTTCATGGTATTCATCCGTAGTACGGATAAATTTATCATATGATGTGCCCATTAAATCCCATATGGTTTTAATCTGGCCAGATACATTGTCAACAAACTGTTTTGGTGTAATTCCTGCTTCTTCTGATTTAATTTCTATCTTCTGTCCATGCTCATCTGTACCTGTCTGGAAACGTACATCATAACCTTGCTGCCTTTTAAATCTTACAATGCTGTCTGCAAGGACTGCTTCATACGTGTTTCCAATGTGCGGCTTGCCTGAAGTATAGGCAATCGCTGTTGTTAAATAAAATTTCTTTTTCTCCGCCATTATATTACCTCTCTTTCATAATTATAGAAATACACAAATTATTGAATATAGTCTTTGTATATTTTAACATTAAAAAACGCCTTTAAGAAAAATTCTTAAAGACGGGAAATACCGTGTTACCACTTTAATTTACCTATGCTTCACAACACAGGCCTCTGCCACTGCCATCACAGTGTAGACGCTATAACAGGCGCACCTGCCGCAGCCTGGTGGCACTATGCTTATATATATGGACTGTACAGCCATAATATATAGTAATTTATAATACCACTTCGGTACGTAGCTCCAAGACCATCTTCAGCAATATTCTGTACACCCATTTCCACCATCAGGGCTCTCTGCTAGGATAAAATAATTAAATACCATTTTCTTTGTACATAGGATTGCCTACTCTTCTTTTCACAGCTTTTAAATTATTTGGTTTTAATAATTTTTTACATTTTAATATTTGTATAACTGTTTGTCAAGGGATTTATTTTTTTTGAGTTTCCCCATTTTTTTAATACACAGGTATTTTGCCTCTGGCAATTCCAAAGTTTTACCAATGGCAGCCCGCTTCCGCTTGGATGGGATACGCAGTGGTGCATAAAGCCCCAATGTTTCTGCGAAACAAATGTTTCACAGAAACATTAAATACGGGGCTTAAGCACCAGCGTCCCCATAACAGCTGCCTTATGGTAAAACATTTGGAATTTGCCAGAGTAATATAATCTTTGTATAATTTAAAAAATGGGGAAACTCAAAATTTATTTTTTATATTTTTATCCCTCCATAATTTTTTCAATATAAAAAGAGAGATAATCAATACCAATGGGAAAATACATCCTGCCAGCATACCTTTTCTTAAATCATTATTTGCATTTTGTGTAATATTGCCAACAATCCCAGGTCCAAATGCCCCACCCAGGTCTCCCGCCATTGCAAGCAGTCCAAACATAGCAGTTCCACCCTCAGGAAGCCGTCTAGAACATATACTGATTGTTCCTGGCCACATAATTCCAACAGAAAAACCACACATAATACATCCAGCTAATCCAATAACAGGATTGTTTGATATAGAAGCTGCCACATAACAAGCCAGGCACAAGCAGCCTGAGCCAGCCATAAATTTCATTAAATCCATCCTGCCGCCATATTTTCCAAAAATAACACGGCTGATACCCATAGTTACCGCAAACATACATGGACCTGCCAGGTCTCCTGTTGATTTTGATAATCCCAGGGCAGATTCAGCATACGCAGAAGCCCATTGTGCCATAGACAGCTCAGAAGCGCCTGCACAAACCATAAGGATAATTGATATCCAGAATAATGGAACTTTAAATAAATGGCTTATTTTCATGCCTTTACCCTCATCTACAATAGGTTCAATAGGGCATGTTGCAAAATTATAAATATTATAAAGCGGAATAAGAGCCCATATGCAGGCAAGCCATTTCCAGCTGCCAGTTCCAAAAACAGTAAAAAATACAGTAGATAAAAGTATCACACCTACAGAACCCCAGCAATAAAAAGAATGCAGCAGGCTCATAGCAGCCTCTTTATGGTCAAATGGACATGCCTCTACAATAGGACTGCACAACACTTCAATTAAACCACTTCCGACTGCATAAATAATAACACTTATAATAATACCCATTAAAGGTTTATTTAAAATACCAGGCAGAAATGCAAGCCCAATAAGCCCCGATGCTGCACATAATTCAGAAACCACAACGCATTTACGGTATCCAAGGCTGTCTGCAAAATAAGAACATAAAATATCTACAACCAGCTGGACCAGAAAAAATATTGTAGAAATAAGAGCTATTTTACCCAGTGGAATATTATACTCACTATGGAATTTTAAAAAAAGCAATGGTGCAAAGTTAGCAGTAATTGCTTGTGTAATAAAACCAAGATAACAAGCTGTTAGTGTTTTTTTATAATTTTTTGCCATGTTGACATCTGTTCCTTCCATTATTATAATGAATTGCATTATATATCAGAGAAATACATATAGCAATATAATATTTCACAATATTATTACACAATATCACAAAAGGAGCAGTTATCAATGAAAATTAATACAGGATACAGCAAAATAGTAACAGATGAATCATTAAGGGAAACAATCCATCATGGAAGTGAAGAATATCCCTTCCAATACTATCTTGAGGATATCTGGCTGTTTGATTTTCACTGCATAGACTGGCACTGGCATCCAGAAGTAGAATTTGTTTTTATTGAAAAAGGAACAGCAGAATGTCTTATTGGAGGCAGCAGACATGTCCTGGGTGCTGGGACAGGCATATTTATAAATTCCCAAGTAATACATAGATTTGAATCAACAGAAAGCACTATTATTCCTAATATTGTATTTTCACCCTTACTGCTTTCACAGGAAGAAAGCCTTATATACCAGAAATATATACAGCCTGTCCTTCAATCTGCAACCAGGTATCTTATATTTTCTTATGAAAATCCTGAACAAAAAAAGATTTTAGACACACTGGTATCCATATTTACAATCCAGGAACCAGGCAGTATATGTGAAATTAAAACTATAGAACTACTTTTGAAATTATGGGGTATGTTATATGAGGATATTGGCATAATTGAAAATATTCCTGCACCTCAATCATCTGTATGTACCCAGGCCCAGCTCCAGATTATGATGCAGTATATACATAAAAATTATCCATACCAAATTTCCCTGGAGGATATTGCAAAAACTGTATCATTAAGCAAAAGCAGTGTTCTAAATATATTTAATAAAAATATCCATACCCCGCCTATAAACTATCTCGTAAATTACAGGCTAAAACGTGCCGCAAAGCTTTTGGTTACTACAGAGAACAATATTGCTTCAATAGCCCGGGATACTGGTTTTGAAAATACTGGTTATTTTTGCCGTAAATTTAAAGAAATATTCCAATTAACACCAAGTGGATACAGAAAAAAACATAATAAAATTATTTAGGTTCTTAATTTTAACGTGAGTCTGGCAAAATAAAAATCCATAAATCTTATTCTATTGTATAATTTTACTGATTATTAAAAAGATTACCAAAGGAGAATAAGCTTACTGACGGTTGAATTATATCAGTATTTTACCAAATTGACAACAGAAAAATATTTTATAATATCCTCAAAATCTGTCACTCTATAATTTCTCAAAAGTAATCTGTTAGTTTCTATAGTTATCATCTAAACTCTCTCCTTACTTCTGTTTGTACCATTTTTGCTTTTAATCATTTCTGATATCTCATTTTTTTTGTGCTATATTGATAGTTACTGAAAATAAAAAGGCAGCTGGTTGTCCGTTAAGATAACTACTACCTAAAGGTAAACAACATTTCATTTTCATATCATTTTTCTGTCTTGGTTTTCCCCTGCAAGCTGGAATTTAACGTACCCTCCTGGTATTTGTAATATAAAATCCAACTTTTTCGTATAGCATTAAAGCTTTTTCATTCCATTTAGCAACATGTAACAAAATAGGCTTATTACTAATTTGGCGGATATAGTTCATTCCCCATAATAAAAGTTGTTTTCCATATCCATTATTCTGAAATTTCTTATTAACTATCAAATCATCTATTTCACTTCCATAGCATGCGACAGAACCAATAATTTCTTCTTCATCTACAAGTAAGAAAATATCCTTACTTTTTCCGCTGATTTGTTTATAACTGCTCAAAAAATTATATGGCTTGATATCAAGAGATTTCCGCATTTCATAAAAGCAAGCATTATATATTTTCATGTATTGTTGAAAATACTTTTGCCCAAAGGGAATACACACGATATTACTTTTTTCAATATTATCTTTTACATACTTCATTTCATATGCTATAATTTCCATGTTGTAATCTCCCTCAAATATTGGTCTGTTAAGTTTTCCAAATAACCCCAGTTACTATGTTAAATTAATTTTTTATGTATATTTTCCACTACTTTTTTACCAATCCACCAAAATATAAAACCTGCACATATTCCCGCTAGTGCACCCATGCTGTCAATTCCCACATCTGTAAAATTCCCATCTCTTCCAGGTACAAAAGTCTGGTGGAATTCATCCGTACATGCATAAAATGCAGCAAATAATTCACTTGATAATAACACTTTAATCTTATAATAATTTCCTGTATATATAAATGCAAACGGAAGCACAAGAGTGCACCCTAATGCCATATATTCAAGAAAATGGCCTGCTTTACGTACTAAATGGTGTATTAAACCATAACTTTCAGAACCATTATCAATAGAGATATCCATAGTTTGCTCTATCTTCTGTATCACAACTTCAGCTATCGGAATACTTGTATTGGAAGAATCATCAGCAACCATTGAAGAAAAATTAAAAATTATAACCATAATACATACTGCTGGAACCCATATAGCAATATGCCTTAAAATCCATCTTATGTTAATTATATCTGTCATAAGTAATCCTCATCCAATAGTGTGTTTAAAAATTGCCTTTAAAACATCAGACTGCACAAAGATTATATTACTCTGGCAATCTTGTACACTTTTCATTTTCCAACACACACTGGTATAAATATTTTTTAGCCAGGCGGATATCTGCAATCCGCATTACCTGTAAGCAGGCATTGGCTATTTGCCCACTTGTAAAACAACCTTACTATATATGTTACCCTTTCAGAGATAAGCTGTCAATTATTATCCATAAATTCTGTCATATATTTTCTATAATGTAATGCAAGATTTCCACGTTGCAGTTTATAATTTTCCCTTTCTTCTACAGCAATAGATTTAAAAAACACTTTCCATAAATCTGCATATTTCTCATTAGTATCCAGCAATGAATCTAACTTTTTTTCTTCCTCTTGTGTTAAAATCCTTATTACACAATTCCCATCAGCGCTATGGAATGAAGCTTCTTTATAACTTTTATCATATATAATAAAATATTCTGCATTAAACCTGTCTTCAAAATGTGCTGTTACTAAAGTTAATACCCTGTTCTTAGGTTCCATCTTTGACATAAGCACTGGCGGAGTCTTCTTTACCTCCTGGAACCTTAAAAATTCTTTATAAAAATGTGCTTCATTATGCACACTGCGTTTTATTGCAAATATCCTCGAAACACAATCTATCTGTAATGCTTTTGTAATATCTCTGCCAATAGTAAAACCATATGTTACAAACTGGTATATTACATTACCTCTGTCTGCATCTTCTGAAAGCAAAGCACTCATTACAAAAAAATATGCTTCATGGGATATCATGTTGTCTATTGTTTTTAATACATTTTCTGCCTTTTCTGGTGAAGTTTCTACCTTTATATATTCTGAAAAAAGTTCTATATTATAAATATACCCTGGTGCTAAAGGCTGTATTTTTATATAATTATGTCCATAGCCTGATATTCCTGCTTCAAATACAGCACTAAGTATGCCATCTGGTGAATTTTCACACTGGTAAATCCTTATTTGCTTTTCCATTATCTTCCTTTCAATATAACATTTTTAGATATGTCCTAATTGGAAATCATCAAATAAAGTAAGCTGTTTATAAGTTATACTGTCACCAAACCCCTTAACAACATCTGTTTCTCCTGAAACAAGGTTACGTGTTATATAATCTTCTTCAACCTTTAAGAAATCATACATCATTCTTCCATTACATGTAATAAAATATATAGCTCTTTTTAATACAACACCCATTTTCTTTAATGAAGCAAAATCCAGCTTGCCAGTTTTTCTTGCATTTACTATTCTGCCAGCAGACTTTGTACCTATTCCAGGGACACGCAGTAATGTGTTATATGATGCAGTATTTATCTCTACTGGAAAATATTCCATATGTCCAAGTGCCCAGTCACACTTAGGGTCAAGATAGGTATTAAAAAATGGTCTGCTTTCAGATAAAATCTCACCAGCAGTAAACCCATAATACCTTAAAAGCCAGTCTGCCTGGTAAAGCCTGTGTTCCCTGTGGAGCGGTGGCTGTCCTCCATTTACTACAAGTGAACTGTCATTGTTGACATTAACAAAAGCTGAATAAAAAACTCTTTTCAAATCAAATCTCTGGTACAGTGCTTCTGTCACAGATAATATCTGGTAATCACTCTCACCTGTAGCTCCTATAATCATCTGCGTACTTTGTCCTGCTGGAACAAATCCCCTGCTTGTATCATTCCTGTGCCACTGTGCCAGTACTCCCCTGCCATTATTTAATACTATATCTGTATTAGTATCTTTATTAGTAGTTATATTTATATTTTTATCTGTAATTTTATTGTCATCCGTATCTGTTGTTATATTAAGATTTTCTGTACTTCCTGGCAGGCTTTTTCCTAAACGCTTCTGTGTATACCAGTAAGAACTCTGGTTACCTCCCTTCATTCCAAGGACTGCCCTGCTCTCTGCTAAACCTGCCTGTATCTGCCTCATAGGCGTTAATATATTCTTGCGTGTTTTATTAGGTGCAAGCTCTTTTAAACCTGCTTCTGTAGGAAGTTCAAGATTTACACTCATCCTGTCTGCATACCATCCTGCCATCTCTACAAGTTCTGGCGAAGCCCCAGGAATAGCCTTACAATGGACATAACCATTAAATTTGTATTCAAGCCTTAACTTTCTAAGGGACTCACATATCAGTTCCATCGTATAATCTGGTGACTGCATTACACCAGAACTTAAAAATAATCCTTCTATATAATTTCTCCTGTAAAACTCCATTGTAAGCTGGCATATCTCATCAGGTGTGAAAGATGTCCTCGGAACATCATTACTGGCACGGTTAATACAATACTTACAGTTAAATATACATTCATTAGTAAATAAAATCTTAAGTAATGAAACACATCTTCCATCAGCAGCAAAAGAATGGCATATTCCTGCTGCCTCTGCTGCACCAAGTTCCCCTTTCTTGCTTTTCCTTGAAACCCCGCTTGAAGTACATGCAACATCATACTTTGCTGCAGCAGACAAAATATGAAGCTTCTCAGACAAAGTTGTATTAAGTTCAAATACCATTTTACACCTCCTGCCGCATTGCGAACATAAGTTCTTATATAAGCATAACATGATATAACTTTTTAGTCAAGATATATATAAATTTTATTACGCCTGTTTCTTTCCCTTAATATATTAAAATCCTGCAAAAGAAAAAAATAATGTAAACAATAAGAAAAGCAGATTTTAAATACACACCATAGTATATACATAATATATTGCGATAATATTTGACAAATATATACTGGCTAGATTAGTATATATAAAAATAATATGGAATATAAGCAAACAAACGTTTATATAGTATTATTTTTAACAGTTTTATATATATGCATATTTTTGCCACAACAATTATGTATAAATATAAACACAAATACAATATTCCAGATAATTTCTGGAAACTGGAGGATTAATATGAAAAAACATAAAATATTAAGCAGCCTTCTTACGGCTGCAATACTACTTCAAGGTACCGTTTCATATGCTTCTGCTGCTCCAGCAAGTACATATACTAATAACACAATGCTCACTGCTTCTGGCAGTGCTGTCACGGGTTCTTCCACAATGAATAATACTGCTTCTTTACAAGCAGAATTACAAGCTGGGTCTGTACTTAAAAGCAAGCTGAGAAAAGCATCAAAGACAGAAGGTATCTTTGACAATAAAACATATACACATGCAGATGTTTTTGATGGCATGAATATTTATAATGGTATTGATGTTTCATACTATAATAAAACCATAGACTGGGAAGAAGTTAAAGAATCAGGTGTTGATTTTGCTATTATCCGTGCTGGATACAGAGGATATGGCGCTGCAGGTACTCTTTGTACAGATGTTAAGTTTGTTGAGAATATTGAAGGGGCACTTGATGCTGGAATACAGGTAGGTGTTTATTACTTTACAGAAGCTATAAATAAACAAGAAGCTATAGAAGAAGCAGAATACTGTCTGGATAAAATTAAAGATTATGATGTTACACTTCCTATAGTTATTGACTATGAATTCCCTACAGATTCCAGTGGCCCAATAGGCAGGATGTATAAAGCAAACCTTAGCAAATCTGCTGCTACCAATAACTGTATTGCATTCTGCGAAACAATCAAGGATGCTGGTTACGAACCTATGATTTATGCTAATAAAAGTGACCTTGCAACCCTTATTAATGGAACAAAACTTTCACAAAGTTACAAAATATGGCTTGCCAACTATACTACTAAAACTACATATTCTAATCCATATGAATACTGGCAGTATACAAGCTCTGGTTCAGTAGATGGTATAACAGGAAAAGTTGACTGTAACTTCTGGTATACAGATACTACTATAGATGGAAGCACTCCTGACAATGATAACAACAATGTTGATGTTACTACACCGCCTGATATTATAGAAGAACCAGCTGAAACGGAAACCCCTGTTATCACAGAACCTCCTGCGGTTACAGAAAAACCAGATGCAACCATAAAACCTGCAGTTACACCTACACTTGCTCCAAAACCTACAGCTACACCTACGCTAAAACCTACTCCTTCACCAAAACCTACAGCTACACCTACACCAAAGCCTACTCCTTCACCAAAACCTACAGCCACACCTACATTAAAACCTACTCCTTCACCAAAACCTACAGTTACACCTACATTAAAACCTGCTCCTTCACCAAAACCTACAGCTACACCTACGCCAAAACCTATTGAAAGCATTGATTTATCAAAAGCAAAGATTGCCAAAATTACTGATAAAACTTACACTGGAAGAGAAATAATGCCACCTGTACAAATTTCGCTAAATGGCAGTACTCTTGTAGAAGGTGAGGATTATGAATTAATATATTCCAATAATATTAATACTGGTACTGCAATTATTACAATTACTGGTACTGGTAATTATACAGGAAGCATAGTTTCCAGTTTTATAATAAAACCAAGGAAAACAAGTTCATTTACTGGAAATCCTGCCAATAAATATATAACCCTTAAATGGAACGGCAACACAGGTGCACAAGGATACCAGATTTACAGGGCTGATGTTTATAATGGTACATATCAAAAAATTAAAACTGTTACAAAAAAAACAGTTACATCATTCAAAAATACAAAACTGCTGGCTGACCATGAATATTATTATAAAATACGTTCATATGCAAAAATTAATGGCAAAACATACTACAGCAGTTATACAACACTTACAACAGCTACAATGAAAACCAGACAGGCTGCCATTGCAACATCAAACCTTTATTTATTAAAAACACCTGCTGCTAAGTCAGCAAAACTTATAACAATTCCTAAAAAAGCCACTATGGAATATCTTGGCAAAACATATTTAAAGAATAATAAAACCTTTATACATGTGAGTTATGTGGTTAAATCCAAAACTTATAATGGATATCTTTTACCAAAAGCTCCATTAAAATTTTATTCTTTAGGTAAAACTATTGCTGCACTTAATATACGGAAAGCAGCAGGTACCAATAAAAAAATCCTGGCAGTTATACCAGAAGGTACTCCTGTTGCAATTTTTAAAAAGATAATTGTAAAATCTGATACATGGTATAAAACCAGTTACCATGATGGCAAGAAACTTTATAATGGTTATATATCAGCAGATTATATTAATTAGAATTACTTTTATCCTTAATTTATATTTATTTGCTATCTGTTAACAAAAGCCAGAAGCTTTAAGATTGCTTCTGGCTTTTTTTAAATTAATAAATGTTTTATTTATCTTCTTTATAATCAAATTTATAAATTGTTACAGATAATGGTGGGAGATTCATTTCTATTGAATAATCTGACCTGTCACTTTCAATCTTCTCAGCCTGTACTGTTTTTGAATTCTTTACACCTGTCCCGCCATAGCATAAATCATCAGAAGATATTATCTTTGTATATTTACCAAGGCAAGGAACACCTGTCCTGAAACCATCATATTGTACAGGAGTAAAGTTACAGATAAAGAGAAGCTGGTCTTTTGTAGTCAGTCCACGTCTTACAAAACTTACTGTACTCATCTCCGCATTATCACAGCTCATCCATTCAAAACCAATAGGGTCATAATCATTTACATACATTGCCTCATACTCTGTATAAAGTTTATTAAGGGCTTTTATATATGTCTTCATCTTTACATGCAAATCATAATCCAGAAGTTCCCAGTCAAGGCTGCGCTCTTCACTCCACTCACGGAACTGTGCAAATTCTTGTCCCATAAATAAAAGCTTCTTGCCAGGATGTCCATACATAAATCCATATGCAGTCCTTAAGTTTGCAAATTTGTCCTCATATTCCCCAGGCATTTTCTCAATCATAGAACCTTTGCCATGCACTACTTCATCATGTGACAATACCTGTATAAAATTCTCACTATAAGCATAATGCATACTAAATGTAAGCTTATTGTGGTTAAATGACCTGAAATATGGGTCAAGTTTCATATATTCAAGGAAATCATTCATCCAGCCCATATTCCATTTGAATAAGAAACCAAGCCCTTCAAATTGTACAGGTGCTGTTACCCCTGCCCATGAAGTAGATTCCTCTGCTATTACAACAGTTCCAGGAGCCCTCTTCTCAAACTGTTCATTCATATGCATAAAAAGTTGTATTGCATCAAGGTTCTCCTTGCCTCCCTTTTCATTTGGAAGCCATTCACCATCATTTTTGCCATAGTCAAGATATAGCATAGAAGCTACAGCATCAACCCTGAGACCATCAATATGGAACTTATTAAGCCAGAAAAGCCCATTGGCTATAAGGAAGTTTTCAACTTCCCTGTAAGCATAGTTAAAAATATAAGTACCCCAGTGAGGATGTTCTCCCCTGCGAGGGTCTGGATGCTCATAAAGAGGCTGTCCGTCAAATCTTCCAAGACCATGTGCATCCCTTGGGAAATGCGCTGGTACCCAGTCAAGTATTACATGTATACCCTTTTTATGCATATAGTTAACAAAATACATAAAATCTTTTGGGTCACCATAACGCTTTGTTGGTGCATAATATCCTGTAACCTGGTATCCCCATGAACCATCAAATGGATATTCAGCAATACCCATAAGCTCTATATGTGTATACCCCATTTCAAGCAAGTAATCAGCAAGCATTGGGGCAAGTTCCCTATAATTATAAAATCCGTCTTCTGTACCATCATCTTTCTTCTTCCATGAACCAAGATGTGCCTCATAAATTGCAACAGGTTCTTTTCTAAGAGTATCCCTGCTTTTCTTAGCACGTTCTTTCATCCATTTGTCATCTTCCCATTCAAAACCTGTAAGGTCTGCTACAACTGATGCATTTTCAGGACGCATCTGTGCTGAATTTGCATATGGGTCTGCTTTAAGAAGAGACTCACCCTGTCTTGTAAGAATTTCATACTTATATATAGCACCTGGCTCTACTCCTGGTATAAACAACTCATAAACACCTGATACTTCAAGTGTCCTCATAGGATGAAGCCTGCCATCCCACATATTAAAGCTTCCAACTACACTTACTGCCCTTGCATGAGGTGCCCATACTGCAAAATATGTTCCATATACCCCATTAATTGTCATAGGGTGTGCACCAAGCTTGTCATATATCTCATAATGGTTGCCTTCTGCAAATACATATAAATCATCACTTGTAATCTGAGGCTCAAAACAATAAGGGTCAACAAATTCTACTACATCATTGTCTGAATACTGTACACGGACTTTATAAGGTGCCTTATACTTATGTCCATCCACATATTTACCAAAAAATCCTGTTTCACCCTCAACTTGTTCAAGCTGTACTACATTGCCACCATTCATATCTGTAATAAAAACATTCTGTGCATGTGGCCTGAATACTGTAAATACTTGTCCTTTGTCAAAATCATGCAGCCCTAATATATTATGAGGTGCATTATGTTTGCCAGATACTACTTCATCAAATTCCATCCAGTTTATCCAGCGTTCTAATTTTTCCTGCATTACTATTCCTCCGTATAACTATAGTTTGTATTACGAATATTTTGTAAATCAAACAAAGCATTTCAAACCTATAAAGAGCCGCCATATACGGCAGCCCTTTTAAATTAGCCTGTAATAATTTATTAAAAATATTCAGTTTATGACATCTTTTCAACCATATCAGTAACAGCTTTTGCCATGGCTTCTGACTTTTTATCTGCATCATCAAGGGAACTTCCTACAACGCCATAATAAAACTTAATCTTAGGTTCTGTTCCTGAAGGCCTTACACACATCCATACATTGTCAGACATATCAAAATACAGTACATTTGATTTTGGAAGACCAGTAGGCTTAACTTCCCCTGTTTCAATGTCCTTAACTGTATCAGCCTGGTAATCACGGAATGAAAGAACTTTATGCCCATCAATCTCTTTAGGTGGATTTTCACGGAGCTCTGTCATAATTTCCTGGATTTTATTAAGTCCTTCAATACCCTTCATTGTAACTGACTGTACTCCATCCTTATAATAACCATATCTGTCATACATTGCAATCATTGCATCCCAGAGAGTCATATCTTTTGTCTTATAGTATGCTGCTGCTTCACAAAGTGCCATAGTTGCAACAATAGCATCTTTGTCACGTGCATGTGTACCAATAAGGCAGCCATAGCTTTCTTCAAAACCAAAGAGATAATTTCCCTTTCCTGTTGTTTCAAAACCAAGAATCTGCTGTCCAATAAACTTAAATCCAGTAAGTACCTCAATAAGCCCTACATTATAATATTTTGCTATTGCATCTGCAAGGTTTGATGTAACAATAGTTTTTATAAGCTTTCCATCTTCTGGAAGTCCTTTTGTTTCTTTAATCTGTGAAATCTCATAATCTGCAAGAAGACATCCAGACATATTACCTGTAAGTGTAATATATTCCCCACTCTTTGTATCTTTTACATATACCCCAAGACGGTCTGCATCAGGGTCAGTTGCAAGTACAAGGTCTGCATCTTTTTCCTTAGCAAGCTTAAGTGCAAGTTCAAAAGCTTCTGCTGCTTCAGGATTTGGATAACTTACAGTTGGGAAGTCACCATCTGGAAGTTCCTGTTCAGGCACAACATATACATTTTCAAAACCTATTTCCTTAAGTACACGCCTTGCAGGAATATTTCCTGTACCATGCAGAGGTGTATAGACAATCTTTAACTTGCTTCCCATTTCCTTAATGCTGTCCCAATGGATAACCTGTTTCTTAAGCTCTTCAATATATTTGTCATCTATTGCTGCGCCAATCTGTTCATACAATCCTTTTGATATAGCATCCTGCTTGTCCATTGTCTTAACTTCTGCATAATCTGTAACAGCCTTAACTTCTGCCATAATACCAGTATCATGTGGAGGTGTAATCTGTGCGCCATCCTCCCAGTATACTTTATAACCATTGTATTCAGGCGGATTATGGCTTGCTGTAATATTAATTCCAGCAGCACACTTTAACTCCCTTACTGCATATGAAAGTTCTGGGGTAGGTCTTAATGACTCAAAAACATATGCTTTAATTCCATTGGCAGCAAGGCACAGTGCAGATTCATCTGCAAATTCAGGTGACATATGGCGTGAGTCAAATGCTATTGCAACACCCTGTGCAGCCTTTCCTGCTTTGGTTATGTAGTTTGCAAGCCCCTGTGTAGCCTTACGTACTGTATAAATATTCATACGGTTTGTACCTGCTCCGATTACACCACGCAGACCAGCTGTTCCAAATTCTAACTCCTGGTAGAAACGTTCTTTAATTTCGTTGTCATCACCAGCTATTGATTTCAGCTCATTCTTTGTATCCTCATCAAAATAAGGGTTGCCAAGCCATGATTCATAAACCTCTTTGTAATCCATTAATCATATCCTCCTCTTGTTTTATAAAAAATAATTTAAAGTGTATCTATTAGTCAGAGTCTTCCATCAATTCAGAAAAACTCAACTTAACATTTTTATCATCATCTAGTATATCTACCGAATAACTCTTTGTTATGTGACCTGGCTTACTTAAAGTAATAGTCTGTGAACCTATAACTTTTGTAAAAGTACATGGTGCTAAGCCTTTATACACATTATCAAGGTAAACTTCTGCACCATCTGGCGCAGATACGGTTATGGTATGGTTGCTGTCTATCTTCTTGGTAGTTACCTTATCATCTGCTTTCTTTGTTGGTGATGGTGTAGCAGTTGATGCAGAAGATACAGATGCATCCTTTTCTATTAAATCAATATTAATGGTACTTCCCGGTTTTTCAACATCAAGAACTCCTGTATAAGCAGTATATCCTGTCATCTCTACCCTTATATTATATTCCCCATAATTAAGGGTAACAGGGCTGCTATAGTCAACATTTGAATTATTAATATATAAATCAGCACCGTGAGGTTCTATATTAAATTTAATAGTACCAACATTTTTTACCTCTTCTTTATAATCACTGAAATCAAGTATTGTTTCCTTGCCATCTTTTATAATAACATTTTTAACAGCTTTTACTTTTCTTTTACTAAGTGTTACACGGTATGAACCCACACCTGCAGTAACCAGCATATTATCTGTTATAGGAAGCACAATATTATTGCCTACACTTATTGTCCCGCCTTTAAATGTATCATAGTTTTCAAGCCTTATATATCCATGCCCTTTAGTACGTGTAACAGAATATACAGTTATGCCAATACCCCTTACTGTAATTACATCATGGCTTCCAAGCTCAGCTAATTGTATTTTTCTCTCAAGAGAAGAAAAATATGTCCAGCTGGTATACTGGTATTTCTTTCCTGCAATACTTAATGCATTGGTATCACCATCAAATGAAAACTTGTCAACTTCCTGGTATTCCCATACATCTTTTGGAACATGCATTTTAATAATATCTGCATTTGAAGTATTGTAAGTTACCTCCATTATCTGGCCAGGCTGCAGTTCATCCCCTGTTATTTCACTGCCATACTTATCTATAACCACCGATGTTGCATTATAATCAAGTATAGAATCAACATCACAATCAAGTTCACGTATTGTAACCTGCTTTAAATCTGTATCTATATTTGTCACAACACCTGTCATGCTATGGGAAGGGACTTCACCCTGGACAGCTGAAGCATTTATGCTGTTGTTATTATTATTTTTACTGCGTTTCTTTACACTGCATGATGTAAATACACACAGGACAAGTACCAGAATTATAAATGTTTTTATTTTTTTACCATAAAACCTGTTAAAAAACATGGTTTCTCCTCCTTATCACAAGCCCATGTACCATATATAACTGGTTCATGGATTTATACATTTGTAAAAGCTGTATCTTTTGACTATTATACTACATAAAAAGCTAAATTAAAAGCTTTTTTACCTCTTTGAGAAATTTATGGCGTTCCTGTTCCTGGCTGCATATACGCTGTAATTTCTCATAGTTTTTAGCAGACATCCAGGACTTTTTTCCATTATAATAAAAATTTACTAGCTTCCAGTATTTTTCAGGATATAAAAGAAGTGCATATAAAACCTTCTGCTCTTCTTTTCCAAGTTTTCTTTGTTTATTATATTCCTCTATTATCTGTATCCCTGTTTCCATATTCCAGCTATTTTTCTCCATGACTTTTCTAAGGAAATCATATAAATCTATTATCTGTATGCCAATATCAGCTCTTTCAAAATTTGTAGTTATAACTCTGTCACCAGATAATATTATATTATGGTAATTATAACTCCCATGGACAATTCTTCCATGTCTTACAGTTTCTTCATATAATTTATCATAACCACTATCCTTTAAAAATTCTTCTGCTACATTTCCTTGTTCAAAGAAATTCTGGTAAGAATTTAAAAGGCATATTTCCATTTCATTTTTTTGTCTTTTTTCACGTATATAACTATGTACTCTTTTTATTTCTTTATTATGGCGCAAGAATATACTTTGCAAGTCCATTTTCTTTGTCTTTACTGGCATTCCTTCTGCATTCTTCTGCCCCATAACCATTATTTTATGTAAAACTGCCATATTTGCTGACACAGGCAGGACTTTATGGATATCCTTGATATCACATTCCTCACCATTATACCATTTTTTCATAAGCCATCTGTTACCACTGTTATCATCTGTCAACAGTTCACCATCAGTATTAGGTATAACATAATCTACATCACTATATCCGCCATCAATCAATAATTTTTTAATATTTTCTTCAAACAAAAGCCTGTTTTTACCTGCTGCATATGTTTTTATCATGCATATGCCCTTGTCTGTGTCTAAAAGAACAGCTCCTCTTATCCTGCGTTTTGATTTTACTGTTACAGGATATCTTTTAATTACTTCATCAAGTTTGTCATCCATAATGCTTTCTCCTTCCCTCGCTGGATTACATTTAGACTGCATGTTTAATCCTATGCAAAAAGAAGAAAAAAAGAACCGTTATACTTAAAATCTTTAGTATAACGGTTCTTGAAGTACAATTACACGTTGTCTAGGCTTTATGCCAGTATAAATGGTTTATTAACAGTCTGCCACGTTAATTATATTTATATAGTGCTTTATATTATGATAATGCATCAACAAGTTTCTGTACTGCTGCAAGTGCCTCATCAGGAAGCTTATCATATCCACTATTCTTTTCAGCAAATCCTTTAACAGCATCTACACGGTTCTGCATAGCACCCTTTAATGCTTCTTTGTATTCTGCATCATCAAGGTTTGGAACAAAACCTTCCCAATCCATGATTTCAATATCATCAAAGTTGCCCCATTTCTTGAACTCTGCTTTGCCTTCTACGATTGACTCAAGAATTCCAAGTGTATCTTTAGGCTGTACTTTCTTGCCCATGAAATCACCTGTATTAACAATATAACAGTCAACATTTTTCTCTTCTACTAACTTCTTGAACTTCTCATAGTCATTTACAAGAGGATAAGTCCTGAATGGGTTAGCATATGGCACAATACGGAGTGCGTTCATGTCTGTTCCTGCTGCAACACGCTCTGCTGTAGAAGTCTTTGTTGCAAGAGTAGCACCCATAACTGATGCAAGTGCTGAACCTTTTAACTTAACTACAGGAGGTATTGTAGGGTCCTTCATAATCCAGATTATTGAATTAACAGGTGAGTTAATCTTATCTACACGGTTTGGTGACCAGAGTTTAGACTTAATAGCACGTCCATTACCATTACGTATATCCTCTGTAACTAACTGTATCTTGCCATCCTCATCCATTGTAGCTGAGCAGTTCTGTGCTGTAAGCAGATACTGGTTATCAGGGCATCCTGTTGGATAATCTGCTGTCTTATCAAAGTAAGTTGGCTCAAGTGCTATTGATGCACATGTATCTGAGTTAATGATAAATGCATCATCATGGAGAACTGTAATAGCATTGTCACCATACTTATTGCCATGCTTAGCATGTGTAAGTGTAGACTTTCCTGAACCTGAAAGACCAAATACAGATGCAACATATTTCTTTCCATCTGGAAGTGAATATTCTTTCTGTCCACCATGACATGATGCATAACCATTGCGGTTAGCAATAGCCCATGCCATTGTAAGTGTACCCTTTTTATGCTCACCAAAATACTTCATACCAAGAATTGCTGCACAGTTTTCATTAGTATCAAAGTAGCAGAGAGTCTGAGGGTCACTTAAGCAGCTGTAATCAACATCAGGTGCTGGAAGCGGAATCCACTGTGGGTCAGAGAAAATATAGATATCTGCCTCTTTGCCATCACCAACAGGTTTAGACTGCTTGTACATCTTTACATACTCATCTGACATATACTGGAAGTTGAGCATCCAGTTATACATAAGCATTTCTTCGCCTTCTGGAATAAGAAGATGTGCTTTAACCATAAACTCAGGGTCAAGTCCAACAAATACCTGTGCATGGTATAACTTCTTAAAACGTGTCTTATAAATAGCATCCATAACTACTTTGTCAAGCTTAACCTCATCAACGCCAGGATATCCTTTAATGCGTCGTGCTGCTGCATAACGTCCTGTTACAGCACCATCATTAAATAATAAAACCTTAGCATCTGAATCAAGGCCAAACTCTTCACCTCTGTATACAGGCATATCTGTAACGATAGCACCAGGTGTATTTTTTGCTAAATTGTAAGCTTCTTTAAGAGTATTTACCTTTACTACATTGTTCCCATAAAAAGCACCCTCAATGATAGAACGTGTTTTTGAAAAACCAACTTTACCAGCACCAATTTCTTCCAACTTGTAATTAGCTTTTGTTGCCATTTTATTATAACCTCCCTATGTTATTATTTAAACTCCAATATGGCAGAGTTTACTTATTGAAATAATGGCTATCAGCCCCATTGCTTGTCCCACTCTCTAAGAAGTGTATGTTTAAAAAGCTTCTATTATGTATGAGACCAGATAATTGCCATTTTTATCTAAGTATAAATTTTTTATGGTAAAAAGTCAACGGGATTTACTACTTTTTCTGCTTTAAGGAAAGTGCAAGCAGCACTACAAGGTCTATAGAATAGCTGGTAGCTATTAAATAAAAGTTAAGGCTGTTAAATTCTTCACCAGGCCTTATAAACATCAGTATACTGTAAATTATGCCACATGCATATGCAAGACACCATACAATATATGGCTTTAATGCTATATAAGCAGATAATGCCAGTACAAGTATAAATATTACTATAGCAGCTACTATGCTTGCTGTGTAATATTCATCGCTTATTAAGGTTTCTATGTTGTTACTAAATACCTTAAGCAGCAATTTAGGTATAATTGTTAAACCAAGCACAGGTATTAATGCTATAACCAAAAAGATAATTGTCTTCTCTAAACCAGGCTTCTCCATTTTAATTCCTCCAGTTTTTATATGGCTTTCTTTCTGCCATTTATTAACATAACACAAACTGGATATTTTAACAATACTATTTTATTTTAAGTTTCACTATTTTTTTAGTACACAAGTATTCTGGCTCTGGCATCATGTCATTAGGCTTAAATGGAATACGCAACTATGCGTAATAAACACATTAACTAAACCAAAGTCCTTTTCCCGCAATTATTCCATGCCATCTATGTTTTTTATATACAATTTAGAAATATTATTTATAAGACTATAATTATACCAAATTGCACACCACTTCTGCTATAAATACTGCTATACATGATACAACTGCTACCATAAGCAGGCTTTTTCTCTTATATGCAAATACAAGTCCTGTAAAAGTACCTGCAATTCCTGGCACAAGACCATCTGCAGAATATATTACTGCTGGAAAGGTCATAGCAGCAAGAACTGCATATGGCACATAGAAAAGAAATGATTGTACAAACTTATTTTTAACCTTGTTCCGGCATAAGGCAAAAGGCAAAGCCCTTATAAGATATGTAACACCTGCCATTACTGCAAGATATATAAAGAATTTTTCTGCTGGCATCATTCGTCCTCCCCATCTTCAACAGGATATAATAATGCACCTATAACAGAAGCTGCCACAGCACATATTATTATTACAAATCCTGAAGAAATATTTTTAAGCAAAGGAATCCATTTAAAACAACAGCTCAAAACAGCAGCTGCTATTATTACTATAAGACATTTATGGTTATCTCTTGCCTGTGGGATAATTATAGCCATAAACATACCATATATTGCTATACCTAATGCACTGCTTAAAATCTCTGGTATAACCTCACCTAAAAGTGCACCTGCTGCTGTACCCGAAGCCCAGCCAATATATGGCATAATAATAAGCCCTGTCATATAATATTTGTTTATAGTTTTGTTTTTGCTGGCGGCTACTGCAAATATTTCATCTGTAATTCCAAAGCCTGTGGCAAGCCTTACTGGAAGGGTAAATGTATCATCAGCTTTCTGCGATAATGAAATTGACATAAGGGCATATCTTAAGTTTATAACAAACTGTGTGAGTGCCATTTCAACCATGCCTCCTGCAGTAACCATTATCTCAAGTCCTGCAAACTGGCCTGCTGATGTAAGGTTTGTCATTGAAATTAACAATGTCTGCCACCATGACAGTCCAGCAGCAGCCCCCATAATACCAAATGTAAAACTTACTGAAATATATCCTAATGCAATAGGAATTCCATCATGAATACCTTTTTTTAAATCTTTTAAATAATTTATATTGTTTATACTATTCATCAAAAACCTCTATATAATACAACTACTCCTGATGCCAGATGCAACAATTACATTAACACAAAATACTATAAAAATTTACTCCACACAAAAATTATATTACCCAAAATTCCAAATAACTTATTAAAAACAAGCTATATGAAAATGCTGGTGCTTACCCTGTATTAAATGTTTTATAAAAATATTGGTACTTTATGCACCACTGCACATCCCATCTAAGCCGGGGCGGCTGCTGTTGGTAAAATTTTGGAATTGCCAGAGCCATATAATTTATGCAATATTTAAGCCTGCCTTGTACTTATTGTCCAGGCAGGCTTATGTCAGAGCCAATTATATTACACTTTCCAAGCCAGAAATTACTTTGTATCCTTTTCTTTATGTAGTACACTTGAAAGCTTCTCCATTCCTGTCTGCATACTCTTCATAGATTTCACAATATTATCCAGACCAGCAACTTGTTCCTCTGTAGATGTACTAATACCTGCTGTAGTAACTACAAAATTCTTAGAACTATCTTCTACACGCTTCATAACCCCTAGCAGCTGGTCTTTTATGCCAACGATGTCCTCCAGCTCCGTTTTCAGCAACTCAGTAATACTGATAACCTCTTCTGAAGATTCCAGCATAACCTTAAAAATTTTAACTGTATCCTCCAGCCTTCCGCTGGAAACATTTACCACTTCATTATTATGGTCCATAACCTTATGGGTAGACTCTACTGTTTCAATAATATCTTTCAGTATAGCATCTATTTTTCCAGTAGCATTTGAGGATTCTGTTGACAATGAATTAATTTCATCTGCCACCACTGCAAAACCCTTTCCCGCTTCTCCTGCCCTTGCTGCCTCTATAGCAGCATTTAATGCAAGAAGATTTGTCTGCTGTGCAATTTCGCGTATACTCTCAATTATGCCGCTGATTGAACTTGATTTACGGGACAGTTCCTCAACACCATCTGCCGCTGTCTGGGTTGTTTTAATATTTTCCTCAAATTTCTCTGATAATGCATGTATTACGGCAAATCCCTCATCATTCTTAGCCCTCAGGTTTTTAATAGTTTCTACAGTCTGGTTTACCCTGTCCTCAGATTGTACAATCTTATCATCCAGTTCATTAAAAATTGTCAGGCTGTTTTCAACTTCATTAATTTGCAAATCTGCACTTTCATTAATCTGTTGTGTGGAAGCAGCAATTTCTTCTGTATTGCCTTCAAATTCCTGTAGTGAATTATATATTGTTTCAGAAGACCCTTCCAGGCTGTCAAATGCCGCCTGTACATTATGTAAAACATTCTCTGCTTCATGACCCTGGTCTTCTACAATTTTAAAGAGAACTGTAGTACGGTATACAATAAAACTACATGCAGCAAAAAGCACCATATAAACAATTCCTATAAATACCCATGCAATAATACTATGTAACTTTAAAAAGCCTGCTGGGAACAGAATCATAAGTACCAGGTTAGCCAACATCGTTACAGCTGTACTTACCCTTAGTAACTTTTGTGAGTAATATGGAACCAGCAGTAATGTTGCCACAAAATAGTAATGTGTCAGGCAGACATAACTGTCACTGGTATTTGTATTACAAACTGCAGCAGTAATGGCACCAATAACTGGCGGAATACAGGCATATACATACTTCGCATTCTTACCTAATGGTTTTTCAAATAATTTGGTTATAATGGCAAATAAACCAGTCAAGAGAAAAATACATTCCCGGATACCACCATGTAAAAATAGCATAACAAAACTGAAACCACATATTGCTACACCTAAAATATAAATAAATAAAATGTTATTTATAAGTTTTTCCTCACTATTTACTGATTGTGTCTGCATATTTCATTCTCCTTAATATTTATATAAAACTGTTGCGCAAGTAGTTCCTGCACCAACTGTCCAAAAAACCACATAATCTCCAATTTGCAATTCGTTCTCTTCTATTGACCTGGCGTAGGCTAACATTGGGCTTGTAGTACCTGTATACCCAAATTCATCCCCCACAAATTTGAACTTTTCAATATCCTCTTCCAAATCTTCACTGGCAAGGACAATATTTTTTAAAGCAAGCTGAGAAAAATAATATTTCTTAATATCATCTTTCTGCAAGCCATTCTTAAATAATAGTTCTTCAATAGATATTTTTGCACTATGAAAAGCGCCACCAAAGTCAAATGGAATCCATTTAACTAATTTATCTTCTGTTGGCAGGTTCCTGTCCCTTGTTACAGTTGACATTCCCTTAGCTGGCAAAAGGATTTTATCATGATTGCTTGAATTAGTATAAAAATCTGAGTCAATAAATCCCCTTTTTGTTGAAAAAACATTTTCAATTACCATAGCACAAGCAGAATCTGCAAAATTTGAATATGGAACCACCTCATTATACCTTACATAACGGTTCAGCTGGTCAGAACCAACTAACAAAGCATATTTTATATCCAGATTACTTTTCATAAGCCTTGCAACCTGGTCCAGGGCTACCACCATCCCTGCACAATTCGCATTCAAATCATACACTGCACACTTTTGTCCCGCATTAAGCATGGAATGTAATTTTAATGCATTAGTTGGCGCTATATATTCTGGTGTACCTGATGAAAATACAATTAAATTAATCTGTGCAACTTTTACATGGGTCTGTTCTAACACTTTAAGGCTTGCCTGATACCCCATTGTCAGCATATTTTCTTTCTCATCTGTTGAAATATACCTGCTCTTTCTTCCTGTTGCCCTTAACAAGCCTTCAATATCTTTCCCTTGTTTCTTAAAGTACTCAATAAAATATTCATTATCCACCACATTATCTGGATGATAATATGCAACTCCCTTAATCATAGCATTATTTTCCATTATTATAAATCCGCCTTTCTGCAGAAAACACTGACAGGTATATGAAACACCTGCCAGTGTCTCATCTTTTTTCAGTTTTTAATTTTCTGTTGCAGACAGTTTATATACTACGAAGCTTGAGGAGATGTAAATGGTGGACCCTATACATATTTAATCCCAGACTGGTCCACTATATTAATTAATATATTAAACAGAAATCAGGAACAAATTTTTATAAATGAAATTATTTTATCCTTTATAAATTCTGTATCTTCATAAATAGCACCATGTCCTTTATATGGAACCATAAGAAGCTGGCTGCCTTCTATAGTTTTCCATGTTTCTACTGCTGCCATTGGTTCAACAATCTTGTCATCACTTCCATGCACCATAAGAGCAGGAATTTTAATAGCTTTACATGCTTCAAGATTATTATAGCCATTTGAAAGCATTAAATCAGCATATCCCGTTTTATCTGCTGTCTTTGTAGAAGAAAACAGTTCTGAAATACGTTTCTTATCTTCTTCAGGAGTATCAATCCCAAACAAAGCATAAAGAATATCTTCTGTCTTAAAATCTTCTACAGGCATTGCCTTAAGGTCATCTATCATTGGTGAATAATGTTTCAAATCACCACCACTGCTTAATAATACAATGCCACTAAGGTTTAAATTGTTACGTATAGCAATTTCACAAGTAATGGCACCCCCCATTGAATACCCTAACAGTATAACCTGTTCTGTAACTATACTCTGTTCTTTTAACTGGTTTAGTGAATATTCCACATCCTCTGCAAAACCACTTATCTGGTCTGGTTCATCTGCATCAGATTGCCCATGTCCAGTTAAATCAAATACTATACAGTTATACTCCTTAAATACACTTGCAAATGGATACATCCCTCCTTTTGTCATTGTTGACCCATGTAAAAAAACCAATGTAATATTGCTTCCATTGTCCCCTGTTCTTTCGTATGGCAGAATCTTTTTCATTTCCAATTTTCATTCCTCCTTAATTTATTTTAGTAGTAAATTACATAATTATAAAAACATTAAGTAACCACTAATTATTTACTACTAAATCATATTACCATAATATTACACATAAATAAAGCCTTTTATTATTGAATTAATATGGTTGTATAATTATAATATATCAATTATCTTAATAACTTCAAGAAAATAATATGTACAAGCCAGACATAGTAAATTATAGCATGTTATTATAGATGTTGCCAGCTATAATTATACAAATTCCGGCAAGATAAATATACAAATTATCCCATTAAAATCCATTAGTTCCCAAAACCTGCAAAATATCCCTAAATCTGCCCAAATATCTTATATTTTATAACGGCAAACGCTTCACGTAAATAACAATTTGGCATTGTAAAAAGCACTGTCTTTGTTCCAATCCCTGATACATCTTTATACCCCTGTTTCATTGCAATCTTTTTAGCCCTGTAAATATGGAAATTATTACTTACAATAACCACTTTATCTGATTTATTTCCAATTATATACATGCTATATCTTAAATTCTCATCTGTATTTTCTGACTTCTCTTCTTTTATAATCTGGTTTCTGCTTAATCCCTGGCTGGCAAGATAGTCCTCCATTGCCTTGCCCTCTGTTATATCTTCACCTTTTCCCTGCCCTCCAGAAACAATAACTTTACATCCTGGATTATCTTTTATATAATCTAGTGCAGCATCAAGACGGTATTTAAGATTAAGTGAAACCTTAGTGCCATTTACCCTTGCTCCAAGGACAATTACATAATCTGCACCTGGTTCTGGCTTTTGTAAACCATTTTTTATTATTATAAACTCTGTTATAGCCAGGATAATACACCCAGTACATATAATAATATAAAAAATAACAGACAATGGTTTTGGTATAATTATCTTCCTTTTATTTACAAAAGAATGTAATATTCCCATTCCAATTAAAAAAACACCTAGTAAAAGCCAGAAATATGTGAACAAGTTATTATTACCAGTTAAAAAAATATACAAAAAAAAATATAATGTGCTTGCTGCTCCAAGCAAATACAATATAGACGTAACCGTACACCTCCAGATATTAATAAGCCAGATATTTCCACAACAGAATGATGTGGAATGACCTGGCTTCTTTTAGCAATTCTGTACCAAGTTACTGGGCATCTGGCACTACTAGCATATACACATAATAAGGACAAACCTGTATATCCTCAATTTTCCCCATTATGAATAAACTGTACTATTGCATATGCCTTGCCATCTTCACCATTAAGTGATACAAATGACTGTCCCTTATCATTATAAACAACAGGTATTATTTTATTTCCAAGAAGAGCCTGTCTTTTATACTCAACACGCAGTTCTTTTACCTTATCTTTTAATCCAAGTGCAAACATTGCCATCCTTACATATTGTCCATTATTTACATGATGGTTAGTATCAAGGTGGTATTCTTTTACAACAAAACCTCCAGTTTCCCCACCAATACCAGGAAGCTTTATTTTCCTAGGTGCATAATCCATTTCAAGTGGCTCATGTTTCCCATATACATCACCAATTACAGGTGTTATTACAACAGGCCTGCCTGTCTCTGTATCCATAAGTACCCAGTTTGAATTAGCTTTAACTATTGTCTTTCCATCCTCACCTGTTATAAAGAAATTGCGGTAACCAATCATTTTATCATATCCATATGACTGCGTGCCAGTTTCTATTATTTCTCCAAATGATGGGTAATAACTTATAACTATCTGCCACGAATTTAAAACCCACATTAAATGCTTTTTACGTAAAAATTCTATACCAACACCCAAATATTCTGATTCAAAATTAGTACAGTCTTGCAAATAATTAATAATTGCATCAAGGCTTATACACCCTGTTTCATCTGTTTCACTATACCTTACACGGCTTTTAAACTTATACAAATATTTCCCTCCCTGTTTATATACTACATCTGGTATTGTGACATATAAAGGTTATAATAATAACCTTTTTTCTCCAGAAGTGCATTATGGTTTCCAGACTCCTGCATGCCGCCATTATCTATATACATTATCATATCTGCATTTTTAATAGTTGAAAGACGGTGTGCAATAATAAATGAAGTCCTTCCCTCAAGAAGTTTCTCAAGACCTTCTTGTAAAACTATTTCTGTCTCTGTATCAATACTTGAAGTCGCTTCATCAAGTATAAGTATAGCAGGGTTAGCAAGAAGTG
The DNA here is from genome assembly GCA_009774235.1 of Lachnospiraceae bacterium. GTDB lineage: Bacteria > Bacillota > Clostridia > Lachnospirales > Lachnospiraceae > Butyribacter. Next base: position 3,440 of record VSNJ01000020.1, on the reverse strand, counting down.
CCCTTGCAAATGAAACCAGCTGGCGCTGGCCTGCTGACAGCCTGCTTCCACGTTCATTTACCTGTGTATTATACCCATCTTCCATCTGCATTATAAAATCATGCGCACATACAGTCTTTGCAGCAGCAATTACTTCTTCATCTGAGGCCTCTTTATTTCCATAACGTATATTGTCCATAATAGTACCAGAAAATATAAAACTGTCCTGCATCATTACACCCATCTGCCTGCGCAGGGAATTAAGTTTTACTTTAGATATATCTATCCCATCAACAAGTATTCTGCCACTGTCAATATTATAAAACCTGCTTAAAAGATTTACAATAGTTGTTTTACCTGCTCCTGTTGGTCCTACTATAGCTATGCTCTGTCCCCGTTTTATATTAAAATTAATGTTCTTTAATATAGTAACCCCATCCTCATAACTAAAAGTTACATCCTCAAATTCCACATCACCTTTTATACAAGGCATATCAGCAGCATCTGGTTCATCCCTGACTAAAACAGGCTCATCAATAGTTTCAAAAATACGTTCTAAGTATGATACTGCTGTAAGCACACTATTATAAAAACTTGCTATAGTATTTACAGGTGCCCAGAACCTGCTTATATATGCTGTAAATGCAAATATAACACCAATTTCAATTCCAGAATTGCTTCCACCCATAATACTATACACACCTATAACATATATAAAAGCTGTTGTAACTGTTGATATAAGGTCAACCATAGGTCCCATTGCGAAGTTAAAATAAACAGCACGAAGCCATGATTTGCGGTACATATTACTTAAATCATTAAAAATATCTGTATTTCTCTGCTCACGTACAAATGCCTGTGTTACACGTATGCCATTTATGCTTTCTGCAATATAAGCATTAAGGTTTGACTGCTTATTACTCTGTATCTGCCATGCACGCCTTTGTTTACGCTTTATTACTATAACATATAACGCAAGCACAGGAAGACCGCAAAGGCATACAAACGTAAGCTTAGGGCTCATTGCAAACATAAATATTAATATAAAGACCAGGTTACATAAATCAGTTATTGTATTTAATATACCATTTGACAAAAGGTCACTTAAATTATTAACATAATTAACAACCCGCACCTGTATCTTACCATGGGGACGGTCGTCATAATAACTAAAAGGAAGCTCCTGCAGATGCCTGAAAATATCTTCCCTTAGCTGGTGTATTATATCCTGCCCTACCTTTGTAGTAACACTTATTTTAATTCTTGTGCTTATAACTGAGTATACCACAATAACCACTGCAAGCAAAGAAAGAAAAACTATTCCATTTATATCTTTACCTGGAATATAAATATCCATCTCCATCTGCAGGAACTTCGGTATAAACATGCCAAGTGCTGAGGACGAAAGCATAAGAAAAAGCACTAAAGCCATTTTCTTTTTATAAGGCTTTATATATCCTGCAAGGCGTTTAAGCTGGTTTATATCAAACTTATCTTCTAAAGTTTCATCTATATCATAACGGTTTCTTGCCAAACCTGCCACCTCCTGTTCTATATGGCAGCATTACGCTGCATATTTTTCTTCTTTAATTCTGCCGCCATAGGGTACTGGTGGTAATAAACAGTTGAATAATAACCATTCTTTGCCACAAGTTCATCATGTGTACCCTGTTCAATTATCCTTCCATTATCAAGTACAATAATCTTATCTGCATCCCTTATAGAAGAAATCCTGTATGCAATAATAAATGTTGTACATGAATGGTTTATATTTTCAAGCTGGCGCTGTATATAACTCTCTGTTTCCATATCAACTGCAGATGTAGTATCATCAAGGATAAGTATTGAAGGTTCTTTAAGAAGTGCCCTTGCAAGTGAAATTCTCTGTTTCTGCCCACCAGACAGCCCTACGCCCCTTTCACCTATCATAGTGTCATAACCATCTGGCATATTTTTAATAAAAATATTAGCATCAGCCATCTTTGCAACTTCTTTAACCTTCTCAAAACTACAATCCGGCCTGCCATATGCAATATTACCTTCTATCGTATCTGAGAAAAGAAATACATCCTGCATTGCAATCCCTATATTTTCACGAAGCTGGTACATATCCAGGTCTTTGACATTAATCCCATCTACAAGTATTTCCCCTTCTGTCACATCAAAGAAACGGCAGAGCAGGTTAATAATTGTAGACTTACCTGCACCAGTAGTACCAATTATTCCTATAGTCTGGCCCTTTTTAACCTCAAAATTAATATTGTGCAGAATATCTTCATCATCTGCTTTGTATGATACATTATTAAATACAATATTTCCATCCAGTTTCTTTCTTTCAACTGGATTAAGAGGTTTTTTAACATCTGGTTCTGCACTATATGTACCATATATTTTCTCTACGGATGTAGTAAACCTTTGTATATCATTAACCCACCATCCAGCCATGCGGAGAGGCACAGTAAGCATCCATAGATATCCATTAGTTGCAACAAGGTCTCCCATTGTCATTTCACCTTTTACAACCATTACACCACCAACAAACATAAGGATAATATTCAGTGCATTTGAAAAAAATTCAAACACAGGAACATATTTCTTCCATATATTTGCTGCCCCAAGCTCTGCATCACGGTATCTGTCATTTTCAACTGTAAATTTACTAATTTCATAATCTTCTTTGGCAAATGCCTTTACTACCCTGTTACCGCTTATATTTTCTTGCACATATGTATTAAGGCTTGAAAATGCATCACGGCACTTCTGGAACGCAGGTCTTACACTTTTTGCCTGTGAGTATGTTGCAAACGCTGTAAGCGGAAGAACTATTACCATGCATAATGCCATTTTTACATTTGTAGCAAATATCATAACCAGTGCAAATACAAAATAAAGTACATTTTCATAAACCGTGTAAACCACATACGCAACAAAGTGGCGGATTGCATCCATATCACCTGTCTGGCGGCTCATAAGGTCACCTGTACGGTTCTTATTATAAAATGCAAAATCCTCCTGCAAAAGTTTGCGGTAAACTGTATCCCTCATACTAAATAAAACATTTTGCGAGCTTGTTTCAAAAAGCACCTGTGAGAAAAACCTGCATACCCCTTTAACAATGACAAGTGCTATAAGAATTGCAACCAGCCTGCCTAACATTCCAGCCTGCCCTCCATTAATAACATCATCAACTATAAGTTTAGAAACATATGGTCCTGATAAAGCAGCTATTGCAACTATTGTTACAAGCAGCAGTCCTGCTGCCATACGTATCCAGTATTTCTTTAAAAAAGAATAAAACCATTTCATCGGTGTCATAACATCATTCCTCCTTCTTCAAAACAGTAAATAAGAGTATAGCACCAGCATAAACAGTATAATATAATAAATTAACCAAAAAATTGTATAAATCTATTATTATTTCATAAATTAACTATTGGATTTTTTTTATAAAGTATTATAAT
>VSNJ01000002.1:33123-92079 GCA_009774235.1 Lachnospiraceae bacterium | reverse complement strand
ATATAGATAATGATATTCCAAGGCTTTTTGCAATTAAGTGTTTTATATAATTTTTCATAATGACTGTTCTCCTTAAATATATGTAATATTATTTATCAGTCATTATTTCCAGTTTACAGCAATTTATTCTTTTACAACAATTTTATTCGTTGCTGTTTAAAAGATAATTATATACATCACGTTTTGATATGCCTCTGTCAGAAGCAACTTTTTTCATTGCTTCTTTTTTAGGTATTCCTTTTGAAAGATAAATATCCATATGTGAAGATATGCTTATCTGTTGCCAGTTTTCTTGTTTTTTTGTTTCAATTTCATCAATACTGCATCCTTCTAATATAAGGACATACTCACCTTTTGGCTGGTTTTGCCTATAATAGTTTTCTGCTTCCTGGAGTGTAGTAAGTTGTACTGTTTCATGTATTTTTGTAAGTTCACGGCAAATTGTAATTTTTCTGTTTCCGAGTGTACTATATAATTCAGAAAGAGTATTTTTTAAATGGTGTGGTGCTTCGTAAATAATTGTTGTACGTGTTTCATCTTTAATGGAACTAATTATTGTCTTACGTTCTTTTTTATCTGAAGGAAGAAATGCTTCAAAGGCAAAACGTCTTGTTGGCAGTCCTGATAATGTAAGTGCAGTAATACATGCACATGCACCTGGAAGGGATGTAACTTGTATACCAGCTTCATATGCTTTTTTAACTATTTCTTCACCAGGGTCAGATATTCCAGGTGTTCCAGCATCTGTAACAAGGGCAATGTTTATACCATCTAAAAGCCTGCCAACAAGATATACAGCTTTACTGGTTTTATTGTGTTCATGGTAGCTTGTCATAGGTGTTTTAATATTAAAATGGTTAAGAAGTTTAATTGTGTTTCTTGTATCTTCTGCTGCTATAAGGTCTGCTTCTTTTAAAGTACGTAGAACACGTAATGTTATATCTTCAAGGTTTCCAATAGGGGTAGCGCATAAATATAATATACCTGACATAATTAATTAAACCTTTCTAAACAATTTTACTAATAATAAATAGTTGTAGTATTATATAATATCAATAAGAATTAAAAAGCAATTGCTGCCAGATATATATATCTGGACATGCCTTTTATATATATGGTCCATATATTTTTAAAATACGTTTTGTGTATTTTCCAGGTAAATCATATACTATAAGAGGAGGTTCTATTTTAATCATAGGGTTTCCATCTTTAACAGCTTCTATAAGTACCATATTTGGTTCTTTATCTATAAAAGGATGTACAAGGCACATTCTTTTTGGTTCAAGCCTGTATTTATGTAAAGATGCAAATATTTCTGCAAGACGGAATGGTCTGTGTACCATATAAAGTCTGCCATGTTCTTTTAGTACAAGTGAACTTTCACGAAGAATATCATCTAATGTACAAAGGATTTCATGTCTTGCAATAGCTTTTGGCATATCAGGGTTTTTTAATCCATGGTTGTTATTCATATAAGGTGGGTTTGTTGTAACAGCATCAAAAATGCATTTGCCAAATATTTCTGATGCCTGGCAGATATCACCACATATAATATTTATTTTATTCTCAAGTTTATTATATAAAACACTTCTTTTTGCCATATCTGCACTTTCTGGCTGTATTTCAAGCGCATCAAAGTGTCCTGCATCAGTTTTAGCAGCAAGTAGTATGGGAAGTATGCCTGTCCCTGTCCCAAGGTCTAAAACATTACCGCCTTTGCGCAAGTTTGCAAAGGCGGATAATAAGACTGCATCCATGCCGAAACAAAATTTTTCAGGATGCTGGATTATTTTGTAATTATTTATCTGTAGGTCATCAAGGCGTTCCCCAGCCTGTAAAAAATCTTTCTCATCAATCATTTAAAAATACTCCAGTTTTATCAGGTTTTTAATTATGATGGTGGCTGTTATAATCTGTATGGGTATTATAATTATGCCCATTATTATAACGGTTGTGTTTTTTTATGTCATTTGTATGTTGTATATTTTTATATGGTTTACTGTTATAATTTTTGTGTTCTTGATTATTCTGTTTATAATTGCTATTACCCTGGTTTGGTTTATTATATGGTTTTTTATTATATTTTTTAGGAGGGTTTGTACGCTGTTGTTGTTCGCCTGCAAGGTCTTCTATATCATTCTGTTCCATTTCTTCAAGTTCTTTAAGTGCATTTTCATCAATTTCTTCATCTGGAAGAAGCATTGAAACTGGCTCCATATCTGAATTGTTGCTTCTTTTTTCAAATGAAAGTTCTTTAACATGGTATTCACGTATTTCTTTTTCATCATTTTCTTTTGTAACAATTACTTTTATTTTTTGTTTAAGGACACCTACACTTTGGACAATACCCTCATAACCATCTATAGTTTTTACTGTATCATTAATATGTGGAAGTGTGCTGTTAAGGTATTCGTAAGCTTCCTCTTCATTTTTAAGACAGCACATAAGTCTTCCGCATACGCCTGAAATTTTAGCAGGGTTAAGAGAAAGATTTTGTTCTTTAGCCATTTTAATTGATACTGGTGCAAAATCTGAAAGGTATGTGTGGCAGCATAGAGGTCTGCCACATATGCCTATACCACCTATAAGTTTTGTTTCATCCCTTACACCTATCTGCCTTAATTCTATACGTGTACGGAAAATTGATGCAAGGTCTTTTACAAGGTCACGGAAGTCAATCCTTCCATCTGCCGTAAAATAAAATAAAAGTTTATTTTTATCAAATGTATATTCTGAGTCAATAAGTTTCATTTCAAGTCCATGTTTTTTTATTTTCTCAAAACATATATCAAAAGCTTCTTTTTCTTTTATCTGGTTTTCGTTATTTATATTGTTGTCTTCTCCAGTAGCAATACGTATTACAGATTTTAATGGCTGTATAACTTTTTCTTCTTCTATATTACGTGGCCCTAATACAACTGTGCCATATTCAACTCCACGGGCAGTTTCTACTATAACATGGTCTCCTTTTTGAATGGAAAGCCCAGCTGGGTCAAAATAGTATACTTTGCCAGATTTGCGGAATTTGACTCCTATTATTAATATCATATCAGTCTCCATTATAATTTAGTCTTTTAAGGTAAGTACAAGTAATTCCAGGACAACTTCAAAATTGACATTGGCATTAAGACGGATTTTAGCTTTGTCAATAGCATTTATTATTTTTTCTATATCTGCATATCCACGTGTACTTGCCTGTTTTGATATATCTTTGTATTCACCTTGGTATAAAAGCAGGTTAGTATCTTTTGTTACTTTAAACATAAGTACATCTCTGTACCATAAAAGCATAAGGTCAAGATAATCATTTATATTATTTTTATTTTTTGAAAAATCTTTTATAACATTTATTATATCTGTTATATTCATTTTATCTATAGATTTCAGAAGTGTAAGTACTTGTTCTTTCATTTCCTGGAAATCTTGTGATGATGCAAAACGTATAGCCTTTCCCATATTACCCTGGCAAAATCCAGCAGCAATCTGTGCACGTTCAGGTTCAAGTTTAAGGTGTGAAGTAAGGTAACTTGCAATTTCATTATTACTAAGAGGCTTTAGGTTTAATGTAATGCATCTTGACTGTATTGTAGGAAGAAGGCTGGAAATATTATCTGTAATCATAATAATTACTGCATATGCGGGAGGTTCTTCAATAGTTTTAAGTAAAGCATTTTGTGCCTGTTCTGTCATTTTGCCAGCGTCAGGTATTATATATATCTTGTATTTGCTGCTATAAGGTTTTATTGATATATCATTGTTAAGCTGTTCCCGTATATCATCTACGCTAATGCTGGTTTTTTCATGTGTTATATATTTTATATCAGGATGGTTGTGTGATTTTGCCTGGATACAAGATTTGCAGTTCTCACAGGCATCTATGCCATCAATGCGGTTTTCACATTGTATTGTCTGTGAGATTGCATCAGATACAGTTCTTTTGCCTGAGCCTGTTTCCCCACATAAAATATAAGCATGTGATATATTATTTTGTTTTATTGCAGTTTGTAAATGGTTTTTAACCTGCTGCTGTCCTATAATATCTCTAAAATTAGCCATAGTATTCTCCAATCCTGAGCTTATGTCATTCTATTGATTTATCATGTAAAAATATCAAGTAATAACCCTCTTATTTCATCTATTTTACTTAATATTGCAATGTTGTCTTTCTCATCTTTCAAAAGCTCTGCTGCTAGTTCATCTAATGTTTCATTTACTTGTTTTACTATACCATAGACTCTGTGGCGTCCTTTTCTGTCAAGAAAGTTTTCGCGGCTGAATTTGTGTGAATGGGTTGCTATTTCATTTATAAAATCTTTAATTAACTTCCGGTAAAGCTTCATATCACGTACATCCATACGTTTTCCAAGTTTTTTGCCCTGTTGTGTAATATCTTCCATCATTGTGGCAAGACCAGCTTTTAACTGGTTTTCTTCCAGTGTATTAAGCAGTGTAAAGCGGAATGAATCATCAGCTTCATTTACTGGTGCTTTTTGTTCAAGCTGCTGGAACTGCTGCATAGGTGTAACTTTTAAATCCAAATCAGACGCCTCCTTTCCTGGTAAAATATCCTGATACACTTTCCCATATATCATCAGATATTTTTTCTATACTCTGGGCTCCATCTATTATAATAATATTTTCTGTATTTTCAAATTGCCTGAATAATTCAAAATATTTGTTACGGACTTCTGTAAGACGTTTTTCATTTTCAAAAAGTTCTTTATGGGAGCGTCCATTTGTAATGCGTTCAATAGCAGTACAAGGGCTGATATCTATAAATATATGGCAGTCAGGATGTAATCTCCCGGCTGCCACAGAGTTTAACCCCATAACCCATTGTAATGGTACTTTTACACTCTGGTACGCATATGTAGATAAAATATACCTGTCAGATAATATAGTCATGCCTTCTTCTATTTTCTTAAGAAGCCCGTCACTGGTGTTAAATATATGGTCAGTCCTGTCTGCAGCAAATAGCACAGCAAGGGTTATTTCATCAACAGTAGTATCTCCTGTAAGGCATTGCCTTAACAGGGAACCAACTGGGCCGTCAGTTGGTTCCTTTGTGTCATGGCATACTAAACCACAGTTTTCAATACGTTTTTTTAAAAGATTTATTTGTGTTGTTTTACCACTTCCGTCTATTCCTTCAAAAACAATGAAATGTCCTTTTGCTAAATCCATTTAAAATCTCCATAAAATATTATTAACCATCTACACCAAGAGTAACATTAAAGTATTCTGTACTTCCATCTTCAAATAATACCTTTATTGACCAGTAAGAGTTATTATGGTTCTCTATAGACAAATTACCTGCTACTGCTGAATTGGCTGTGGTATTACTTGGACCAAATGTATTTTGTTCGACAGAGCATTTAACATTGTTAAGTCCAGAGAGGTTGACAGAATTATTGTCTGTAATGTCAGTTTCTTTAATACCTGCATTAATATATTCCTGTGCAGTATAATTTACAAAGAAATTTGTATTGCTGTTATCAAACTGGTTTAAGGAATTATCCTCTGGGAATTTGGTATCATTTTTAATCTGTTTAGCATTATCACCAAGGTTAACTGTAATACTGTTTAAAATTGAACTTACATTAAGTTCACCAGGTATAAGTGATACAGGCACTTCTACTACTGTGTCTTCATCATCATTAAGTTTGATAGATGCAATCCATTCATAATTGTCTGTTGTTGTAATTGAGGTAAACGAATATCCATTTACTGTTTTTATGTCAAATTCACCAGGGTTTATTGAACTGAAATCTGTACCATAATCAATATAGTTTCCATTTTCGTCACCAAATACACATTCAAGGCTTGTTGTACTGACAGTTCCATTGTAAACTTTACCCTTATGCTTGAATGTAATAGAAGTAATAAGGTTGCTTGCAACAGGGTTAAGTAATGTATTTGTCCCATTGTTGTTATTATTATTGTTGTTGTTATTATTGTCACTGGTACCTCCAGTTACTGTAACCCTGAAAGAACCTATTTTACTTCTTACACCTGTAGTTTTAATAGTTTCATAAACAGTAATTTCTGCTTCACCTGCTTTTTTTGCATTGACTACAAGGATATCTTCGCCTTTATTCATTCCCTTTGTTCCGGCAGATATTATACTTGTATCACTTGATTCATAGTCATAAGTAGCATTCTGGTTTCTACAATCTATTGGATACTGGTTATATGTATCACCATTTACGGTAAATGAAAGTCCGTTTGTAGCTATTTCTTTTTTAATAAAAGCAGGGCTTACAGTTACTGTTACTGTATCTTCTAAAGTAGTTTTAACCTTGTTGAGTTCCTGTTTTATAGTAACAGTAGTAACACCAAATGCTATAGCTTCATATTTATCCGCAGATATAATCTTTGGGTCTTTTGGTTCAAATTCATATTTTGCTTTTGTATTTCTGTTTGAAATTTTAATATTGCTTCCAACAGAAAGTATTTCACCAATACCTATAGATATATTTTTATCATCTATAGCTATAAATGGTTCATCTGAAAGGTTTACAGTAATTGTACCTATAGTACGTACTGGTTTTTTATTAAACTGTTCTGTAACTGTTACTTTACATGATTTATTTCCTGTACTTTTTAAAGAACGTATACTGTTTGCAGTAGTAGATACAAGTTTTGAATCACTTGAAGTAAATGTATATTTGGCAGATGCAGTTATATCATCAAGCAAATCATATTTATTTTTGGTAGTATTATAAGGTATTTTTATTTCATCACGTTTAAGTGAAGCACCTGTTACTGTAAGTGCTATTGAGCCTACAGTCCTGCTTCTTTTATTAAATACTTCATGTATTGATAATGAAGTTCTTCCTGCCTTTCTGGCAGTTATAACACCATCATTTTCTGCAGTTGCCACAACAGATGAAGAACTTGTAATTATGTATGATGCATCAGGGTTAGCTCCATCAAGGTATTCGCTTGGTTTTCTGGATTCACCAGTTGTAAGGTCAAGAGTTTTATATGCTTTTTTTAATGTTGAATTTTTAACTGTAATTTTAAATGTACCAGCTGAGTGGAACTCACCCTTATGTTTATAGCGTACCCTTATTGATGCTGTACCCTTTCCAATTCCTGTAATTATTCCTTTGGAATTTACTCTTGCAATTTCTGTTTTATTTGATGTATAGAAATAAGTTGCTTTTTTAAATTTATTTTTCATTGGTATAGTATATTTGCCATTTATAAATATGGTTGTTTTTTTGGTTTTTAAGGTAGTCTTTTTGGCAGCAGCGTTGGCGTGTGTATTATTGCCTGGACAGCTTATGCATAATACAAGCATAAGGCATAGAAAAATAAATTCCAGCTTGTGTATGATTTTTTTATCTCCCATAGCAGTTCTCCTTTAAAATTTTGATTTGATAACTTTTATTGTGTTATCATTACTACTTGCATCAGAGCATACAGCAAATACAGTGTCTTCCAATGTATGTGACCGTTCATATTGCATTATAGCAGCATTTATTGTAAAACGTTCTGTCTGTCTTTGTTTTATAACATTTATAAATTTGTTAGCAGCAAGCATTGCTTGGTCTTGTTTGGTTTCTATAAGGAGACAGACTATCTGGCTGTTGCCAAAACGCCCTACAATATCATTAATCCTGGCATTGGCTTTTATAATGCTTGCGCACTGGCAAAGACATTGTATTTCTTTGTCAGGCGTATCACAGTTAATCTGGAAGGCTACAAAAGATATTGGATTATTATATCTTTTATGCCGTTCTATCTCTTTAAAAGTATCGTCATAAAACCCTTTTTCACTTAGCAGTCCTGTAAGAGGGTCATTGCGGGAAACAGCTTTATTGTATATTGTTACAGGGTCATAATTCTGGCGTCTCTGTGCAAGCAGTTTAAACTTTAATGTAGCTTGTTTTACTGAACGTACACCAAGACATACTTTCCATGAATTTCCATCAAATACTACATATTTATGGGCAGTATTTTTATCTGTCTTGGATGTCTGTAAATCTAGTTCATTAATAATAACTGCAAATTCTGTAACTTTAGGGTAAATAGTATCCTGTATACGGCATTTGTTATATATTTTGTATGGCTGTATCCTATAATCCTGCATTTCATAGCATGAGCTTACAGCTTCTTTCCACTCTTTAAACTGGTTAAGTGTAATATGTGTCTGGTCTTCTAAAGTAAGGCATGAATACGCATTTTCCCAGTTTTTAGTGAGCATTGCATGAAAAAACTGGTCAAGTATATCTTTTGGGGATGCACTAACAATTCCACGGTTTGAGAATGACATTGAGGATACAAAAGAAGACCTGTTTGTAAAATTAGCTAACCATTTTTTATGGTATTCTGTACGGCTTGTACTGTCACTAAGTATATGGTATGCTTCGTTTATTTCTCTCATTCTTGCATCTTCATTGGTATTTTTGCTTGTATCAGGATGATATAATGTACATAATTTACGGTATGCTGCCTTAATAACTTCAGGAGAAGCGTCATAATGTACTTGTAATATATGGTAATAATCTTTAAATGTTTCAGGTCTGATTGCGTATTCCTCCCTTCTTTATCATGTAAATGTTACTATGGGCAACATAGATGTAAATAGTAACAAATATTACATTATCTGGTAAAAAGGGTATGACAACAGTCTTTTATGTTATCATACCCTGCAAAAGCATCATAAATTTGTCAGCTGACTTTTAATTTGAATTTTTGTACAGCACGCTCATCATCAACAGGGATTTTTTGCATAGAAGCCCCAAGTGCTGTAATCTTTCCTTCAAAATTCTCATATCCACGTTCAATATACTGGATAGAATCTATAGTTGTATAGCCATTAGCTACAAGACCTGCAACGACAAGCGCAGCACCAGCACGTAAATCTGGTGCTGTTATAGAGGCACCTGTAAGCCCGTCAACACCTTCAATAATGGCTACATTTCCTTCAACTTTTATAGAAGCGCCCATACGGGACAGCTCATCAACATATTTAAACCTGTTTTCAAAAAGACTTTCAGTAACTATACTTGTTCCTGAAGAAAGAGCAAGCAGTGTTGAAATTTGTGGCTGCATATCTGTAGGAAACCCAGGATAAGGTAGTGTTTTAATCTGTGTATGCATAAGCCTGTTATTACATGATACTCTTACAGCGTCATCAAATTCTTCAACTGTAGCACCTATTTCAATAAGCTTAACAGAAATCGCCTCAAGGTGGCGTGGAATAACATTTTTAATAAGTACATCGCCTTTTGTTGCAGCAGCAGCGACCATAAAAGTACCTGCTTCTATCTGGTCAGGTATAATCGAGTATTCACTTGAATGAAGCCTTGGTACACCGTTAATACGGATTTTATCAGTACCAGCTCCTTTAATATTGGCACCCATGCTGTTAAGGAAGTTCGCAACATCAACAACATGTGGTTCTTTTGCAGCATTTTCTATAACTGTACGGCCTTCTGCCATACATGAAGCAAGCATTATATTTATTGTAGCACCAACGGTTACAACATCAAAATATATATGTTTTCCAATAAGTTTATCTGCTAATGCGTTTATCATTCCATATTCAATATTTACAGTAGCACCAAGTGCACGAAATCCCTTAAGATGCTGGTCAATAGGACGGCTTCCTATATCACATCCGCCTGGAAGAACTACATTTGCTTTATTATATTTACCAAGCAAAGCCCCCAGCAGATAATAAGAGCCACGGATTTTACGTATTGAATCATAATCAATAGTAACATCATTTATTGTACTTCCATTTATTTTTACTGTATGTGGGTTTATACGTTCAACTGTAGCACCTATGCCTCTTATAGCTTCTAATAGTACATTTATATCTCTTACATCGGGTAGATTGTCAATTAAAACTGTATCATCTGTCATAATAGCAGCTGCAAGTATGCCAAGTGCAGCATTTTTGGCACCACCGATTGTTACCTCTCCGTGCAGAGGCGTGCCCCCTTTGATAATATATTGATTTTCCATATTGTTGCACCTCATTCAGACTGGTGTACTGGCAAGTTATTAATAAGACATGTTTACATTATATGTGTCAGGACACCGGCATATTATATATATATTCAAACGTAAGTAGTATTCTGTTATCAATTAAAAAGTATTTTGAATTAGATATCCTATATATAGCACAGGACATAGTTTAACGCATAACACTATTATAAACAAATAGTTAATTATGTCAACTCTATTTTTTTCTGTTTTCAAAATAGATAAATGAATCTATTGCGTCAAAAATATCCTGGAAGGTCTGGCGCGGCGCAGCATCAATATATTTTTTTAATATTTTTTGTTCTTCTTCTCCATGGTATTTTCCATAAAAAATATCAAATAAATTATGGCCGCGCACATAAATTTTGATATTTTCAATATTGTTTTTAATATCTTCTTTGCTACGTATACGGATATTAAGGGTGCGCATCATTCTTTTAAAACTATTTATTTTATATAGATAAGTTTTATATTTCTTATATAGTATATTATAGAAATCTTCTTCATTTTTAATTACTCCAATTTTTGCCATTACAGCTGGTTCCAGGAAATAATTTTCAAAAGAATAATATTTTAATATAAGTACATTTTTTGGTTCTACTTTTGGAAGATTTCCAGGGTCTTCCTTGGAACGCTGGCTGTAATAGCTGCATAACTGCTTTTTTAAATGTGCCGGGTTTTTGCCATCGCTGTCACGTATCATAAGAAACTGGTCCTTAAGATACAATTTATTTATGTATTTCAGGTTTGCATATGTCTTGATATTGGTGCAGCTGTTTACTGGTATTATAGTAATACGCTGGAGGTTTCCGTTATTATCATATATCTCAGAATAGTATTTTTCTAAAAGCAGTGGAAGCCGGTTGCTGTCCTGTTTGCCTTCAACTATAAATACAAAGCTGACATTCATAAGGTCATTAGCTGTATATCCCAGGTCATCAAGAATTACATCAATGTCAGTATTTTCTTTGACTATTGTGTAATATTCACTGTCAAGTATGACTTCCTTAATTTGTTTTGTTGAGAAGTTAAAAATCATATTTGGTGAATGTGTTGAGAAAATTACCTGGTTCTTTTTGGAAAGCCTGAATAAAATCTCACTTGCTACTTTCTGGAGCTGTGGATGAAGATATATTTCAGGGTCTTCCATAAGTATTATACAAGGCAGTGTGTCATCCTCTTCTACATATGTTTCAAGAAGAGAAAGGGCATATATGCTTTTAAGTCCTTCACCAAGCATATTTATAGAACCAAGAAGGCCACCACGTTCTTTATTGTATACCTGTGTATCAATTTCTAAAAGGTGGTCAATATCAAAGTCCATAACATAGCGTATTTCCTGTGAAGGGCTTCCATTAGCATGAAAATGCTGGTTGACTTTAACTGCAAATTCTGCCAGCTTTGTATGGAAAAGTTTATATTGTAAAAGACGTGCAGTTTCAAAAAGGGTCAGTTCCTCAGGTACTTTTTTATTGATAATGCCAATACACTGGAAACAGAGATTGCATTTTCTCGCAGAGTCAAATGTACATTCATTCTCCTTAAGCATTTTAAAGGATTCTTTATCATAGAAACTGAATACATCATTCTGCAGCATCCCGAGATTTCTAGTCTGGTCTATATGATATATTTTAGGGATTATTTCTTTTATATATGGATTGTTTTTCTGGAACCCGTCTCTAAATCTTATAGAAAAATCCGGTTTTATACAACATATAAAAGATATTATGCCATCATGGAATGAAGGTAGTTTTATATAAAATTCTTCAAGCCATTTTTCATAATTACGGATTTTACTTAATATACCTTTAGTATAATAATATTGTAAATCTTCATCAGTAAATGAAATTTTCATTGAAATTTCAATTGGTTTTCCAGGTTCAAGGAATTCATTGGCATATACCTGCCTAAGTCCTGCAGCAGATAGTACTGCATCTATTACAGATGTTTTACCGGTACTGTTTTTGCCTACAAGGATAAGAGAGTTTTCCATATCGTTGATTTCAAGGTCACGGATAGATTTGAAATTAACAATTTTAAGATAAACAATTTTCATAATTAAATATTCCCTTTCTCATATTGTATGAATATATATAGGTTTTGTTACTAAATTAGGTGGAACTGTTTTTTTTGACAGAAAAACCAAAAGTGCCACATTTCTTTCCTAGTGAAAAGTATGAGCCATGTGAATAAGTGACAAGTTTTGAATTATTAAGGTTAAATTTATTGTTTTCATCCATATATTTTTTATCTGCATGGACTGCGGTAACATCTGCTATAAACATATGGTGTGAACCAAGTTCTTTTATTTCAGTTACATGACATTCAATATTGACAGGTGATTCTTTTATCATAGGACACTTTACTGTGTCTGCTGCTTCTTTGGTTATATTACATTCTTTCCATTTATCTGTATCCCTGCCAGAACGTACTCCGCTGAAATCAGTTGCATATAGAAGTTTTTCAGTTGTAAGGTTTATTACAAATTCTTTTGAATTTTTTATTATATTATATGAATAACGTCCAGGGCGTACTGATATATATACCATAGGAGGATTGGTGCATATAGTGCCAGTCCATGCAACAGTTATTATATTTGATTTACCATTTATATCACCACAAGTAACCATTACTGCTGGAATAGGATAAAGCATATTTCCGGGTTTAAAGTTAATTTTTGACATATTTGTTCTCCATTCTTGCCAGATTGTTATTTTTATTATATCATAAATAAGACTACACAAACAAAAATTATTGTGATAAAATAGAAATATATTTTATTTTTAGGAGAAAGGCAGGGAATGTAATGGCAAAATACCTTGAATTTGAATCTATGACAGAGGGTCTTGAGAATAAGGTTATACAGGACTTGAAATTCAGAACGGGAAATTTTGTATGGAGAATAAAGTTTAATGTACCGTTAGACCCAAAAACTGTGAATAATGTGAATTTATATGTTACATCCATAAATTTAGCTCCTCTTAGGACTTCCATAAGGTATAATTCCATGGATAATGAGATAGAAATAGAGCCTTTAGAGCCATATGCCCAGAATGAGTCTTATGTTCTAAATATTACTACCAATGTAGCTTCACTTAATGGGAAACATCTGGCGGAACCTTTGCAGGTACAGTTTAAAATTGAATAGTATACTGGTCATTACATATTAAAAGGGGCTGTTGCATTAAGAAATTGGTATACAAGATATAGAAAAATTATTTTGCTAAAATACTATGTCTTGTATTTTTCATTCTTAGTGCGGCAGTCCCTTTGGTATATACTTTTATAAACTTTGTAATTTATACTTAATTATTTTAATACAGCTTTTAATTTTATAGCAAGAACTCTGTCCATATGGTTAAGTGCCTGGGAACCTGGTACAGCAGATTCAAAGTTTACATATATATAATTACCAAGTACAGCAATTTCTTCATTCAGTGCAGGCATTTTAACTGTTTTTACAGACTTGCCTGTTTTCATATTTGTTTTGCCTGTATTGGATGGCTTGTATATATTTAATTCGTTCACATAGCCATATGCCCTTGATAATATTAATTTATTTCCACTGAATGTAACACCTTGTACAGCTGGAGGAATTGTAACACATGACTGTTGTGTAAGAGTTAATGTTATATTTTCCATATTACTATTGTCTGTGTTATCAGTATTGTTGTCTGTTTCATCTGTTGTACCAGTATTTTCTGTAGTGCTGGTATCTGTATCACTGGTGTTGCCTGTACTGTCTGTGTTATCACCAGCAGTATTATTGCCAGGGTCTGTAGTATCTTCTGTTGTGCCATTCTGTAATGTGTCCGCCGAGGGTTCTGTATTTACTGTATCCCCGGCATTTGCTTCATTACCAGGTTCTGTTGTATTTTGTCCGCTGCCAGTTGTTTTTGTAATAGTATAGCTTCTAAGTTTACCATTCTGGGTATATTCAAAGTTGCCTGTCCATATCTGGTTTTTATGCCATGCCAGGAATGAAGCCTTGTGTCCCAGGTTATATGTCCCGGTAAAGTTTACATTTTTAAATATATTGTTTTCTTGTGCGGCAACATCAACTTCGTTAAAGTCTATTGTACAGATTTTCTGTCCATTAGTAATCCATATATTTTCACCATCGTATGTTATGCCTCCTGCATGTGTTTTATTTGGGAGAACTATTACTGTAAGCAGCTCTTTGGATGTTTTGTCCATTACATATATTACAGAATTTTCTTCATTGTAAGTATCGTAGGCAGATATAAGCAGGTAGTTTTCTGCAAATGTAAGTCCCTGTGGGCACATTGATGTACTTTCAAAACCATTTACATTGGTTGAGCGTATACCTGGTATTGTATATGATTTACTGTAGTTTGCAGATTTTTTAACTATTGGTATATTCTTCCATGCATCAGAATTGATAAGTGCTTTTTTAGTTTTATAATAACTTGGTGTTGTAGTAGTGCCTTTTGTTACACGTGGTGTAACACTAACAGCAGATTCTTCACTTACAAATTCTGTATCAAAAGCATTTCTGTAAGAATAAACTTTATAGTTATATGTTTCACCTGCTATAAGGTTATCATAAACTATAGATACAGTTTTTGAATTATCTATAGTATTTATAAGTATATAATTATCACCTGACTGCTGGTATATATAATATCCAGCAGCACCTGGAACAGTTTTCCAGCTTAAACGTAATTTGCCATACCCAGCTTTGCCTTTTAATTCTGCCTGTGCAGGAAGAGTAGAAGTTTTTTGTATATCACCAAAATCACTGGTATGTTCTTCTGTGTCAGCATATGTTTGTATTTTATACCGGTAATTTTTACCAGAGTCGAGCCCTGTATCAGTATATGATGTGCTAGTGGTACTTGCCAGGTATTCAAAATCACCACTGCCTTTTCTTCTATATATAATATAACCTGTAGCAGTTTCATTGTAATTCCATGAAAGCTGTATTGACTCTGCTGTATTGCCACTTAATGCCAGTCCAGTTGTAACATATGGTGTGGTAACTGCACGCAGAGGACCAGAAGCAGGGCTTATAAGGTTAGTTTTATCAAGATATGAACATATTTTATATGAATAAACTGTACCTGCTTTTAATTCTGTTTCAGACAATGTTGTTTCCGTTGAAACTTTATATAATTCATATTCAGAATCATTGACACTTCTATATATATAGTATGAACTGCCTGTAGGGTTTGCATCCCATGACAGGCTTATACTGTGGCTTTCTTCGCTTACAATTTTAAATGTAGAAACACTTGCAGGACATGTATATGTTGATATTATTCCAGATGCTTCACCTGTGTTTTCTTCAGTAAGGCAGTATGCCTGTACATATATATCATATTTTTCAGAAGCATTTAATCCTTCTACAGTATATGTGTTAAATGATGTTTCTCCAGATAATATATATTCACTTTCTGCAGAAGGTTTATAATAAACCTTATATATAGCATCATTCATTGTGTCCCATGTTATATCTATTGATGCAGTATCTGGTGCAGATGCTGTCCTGTCAGTCACAGATAACCCAGAAACCTTGCTTGTTGTTGTGGAGGCAAGAAATACCACAGACATAGGACTGTATGTTTTTTCGCCAAGGATGGTCTTATAGTAACGTATCTGGTATGAACATATAGTTGCTGCACTTAAAGATGGTATTTTAAATGTTGTGTCACTGGTTTCTATTGTATAATTTACATTACTGTAACTTATATTTAATTCATATCCTTCTGCTTCTGGCATTGCATCCCATTTTATTGTTATATCATTTTCTGTTGCATACATTACAGATGAAGAAGTAATTGTTTCTTTAATTGTTGTATCTGGTTTTGCTGTTTCTTCTGGCAAAGGTGAAGGAAGAGGTGTCGTATTTTCTTCTTGATTTTTTGCCTGTCTGAAAGATGGATTAAACAGTCCGTTTGAATATATTGTGTTGTTGTTATTTAAAATGTCTGGTACGCTGCTTCCCGCCATGGCTTTTGTATTGCTGGCAGCAGATATTATACAGGATAATATTGTTATACCCATAATTATTCCTGTATTTTTAATATGTCTTTTTTTAATCATGGTGTACTCCGTTCTTTTAAAGTTGCTTTGTGGTCTTTATTAAGTTATACTTGATGTATATTAAATAGTAATAATGGCAAATTTTGGTCAGATTGTTAACAATTATATATATAATATGTGAATACAGGGAGTATTTATTATATGAAAAAATTAGAAATTCTGCAAAAAATACGTTTAAGGGACAAAATGATTATTATTTATATACTTGGGGGAATGATTCCTTTTATTATTTCAAGTTATTATGCAAATATACAAGGAAGGAATACTATGACAAGGCTGGTTAAAGAAAGCCAGATGGAAGAACTTTCAATTATGAAAGACAGAATAAGGGAGTCTATGGATGTAGTAGAGAAAGTTTCTACAAAATTATATATAAATAGTACAATTAAAAGTGTTGCTACTAAAAGATATAAAAGTTACAGGGAATTTACAGAAAACTGCAAGAAACTTAAATTTATTGATGATTATATTTATGATTATGAACAGGATATTTCAGATGTTATTATTTATGTAAATAATGATACAATTAATGTAAATAAATATTTTGGGCGAATTGGTGAAACGATTGCAGAACAGGAATGGTATAAGCCTACCTGTGAAAGGGGAGGAGGCATGTACTGGAGTTTTGGATATGACAGGGAAATGAAAGAAAGGAGACCACAACTTACAAGGCAGGTAAGGGATGAGTATGGAAATACATTATATATAATTGCTATACAGCTCCAGTTTTATAAAATTAAAAAGTTTATTACAGAACGTACAGCCAATACAGTATTTTTATATAATAATGATGAAGTTCTTTACACTAATTTCCAGATTAATAATGAATGGGATTTTTTATTTGAGCATTTGTATAATAATAGTTATATGTCATTTTCTGACCTTGTAAATAAGGGAATTAAAGATTATATTGTAACATATAATAAAATTTACCAGATGGATACAGGTAAATATTTTACGCTTTTAAGTTTTATGGACCACCAAGACATTATATCACAAATAGATGAGGAAAACTTGAGAGGTTTTGTAATTATGTTTGCAGGAATAGCAATATCACTGGTACTTATAGCAATCTTTTCAGGTATATATGAAAAAAGGATGCGTTTATTTACTAGACAGATGCATATGGTTGCTATTGGTGAGTATGATAAAGTGGTTCCTGTAAGGGGAAGGGATGAGATAGCTGATTTATATGTTGAACTTGAGAAGATGATAGATGATAATAAAAAACTGTTAAATAGTGTTGTTGAAAAAGAGGTACAACAGGAAAAGCTTCATTCAAAACAAATGGAAATTGAATTTAAAATGCTTGCAAGCCAGATTAACCCACATTTTTTATATAATACGCTTGAAACAATCAGGATGAAAGCACTTGTAAATAAGCAGCGTGAAATAGCAGATCTTGTAAAAATGCTTGCTAAACTTATGAGAAGAAATATACAGGTGGGTGATAAAATGGTAACTATTAAATCAGAAATTGAATTTATAGAATACTATTTAAAAATACAAGATTACCGTTTTGGTGACAGGATAGTTTCGGAAGTGATAGTGGATGATGATATTGATATAAATGCAAAAGTTCTTCCTCTGGTAATCCAGCCTTTTGTGGAAAATGCATTTGTACATGGCCTTGAAGGGGTAGAAAAAGATGGAAAATTATCTATAATTATAGAAAGGGAAATAGAGATAATTAAAATAACAGTACAAGATAATGGTACAGGAATGGATAATTTCCAGCTTAGTGAACTGAGAGGTATTTTAATGTCTAATATTGAAACAAAGGACAGGATCCATATAGGAATAAATAATGTGAACCAGAGAATAAAATTGCAGTATGGTGATATGTTTGGTGTAAAGGTATATAGTAAAAAGGGAAATGGTACAAGAATAGTAATTTGTATGCCTTATTACTGGAACGAAATATAATTTTATAGGTAAAGATGTCAAATATTTAAGGTTTTTTTTTATAATTATTCTGTTACAATACTATAAACAGGACAGAGTTGATTATTATTAAGGAGGAAATGTTATGAGAAAATCTTTAAAGAAAATAGTGGCAGTTTTTGCGGCATCTTCATTAGCTCTGGCACTTGCTGTTGGTATACTGCCAGGTGTGGCAGAGGCAGTAGAGTGCAGTGATGCTGGAAAGAAAGCAGCTAAAGCTGAACTTAATGTTGATACACCAGAATACCATGCTTATTTCGGATACCAGCAGCAGGGTACATGGACATTCCGTAATGCGTGGTATGATCCAGGAGCAGGCCTTGATGGCACTTTCAGCAGTGGTGTTGGTGACTACAATACTTTAATGACGGATGGAGGTAACCAGGTAATTGAAGGACCTGTTATAACAGATGCAATAATTAAAGGAAATGGTACATATTCAGTAAGCCTTACAAATATTAATGGTGCAATTCCTGCAGATGATGGTGCTACTAATATAACATCATTAATTTTTGTATCTACTGATATACCTTCAAGTGCAATAGGCACAATTAATTTCTCTGATTTTAAATTAATTGTTGATGGTGCAGAGATACCTTTGCCAGGTGGTGAACCATATGTTGACGCTGATGCAGAGGAGCTTGGCCTTTACCAGTTTGATGTTGTAAACACATACCACAAAGAGGCATATACATCACCTAGTATACTTGCAACAAATAATTCAATAGAAATACAGTTTACAGTAAGTGGTTTTAATGTAGATGACCCAGATGCTGTTATTGCAGAACCTACAGAAGCACCAACAGAGAAGCCTGCATCATCAGATGCTGGAAGTGCTGCATCATCAGGTGCAGATGATAAAAGTGACAGTGATGAGGAAGGTTCATCAAATACAACAACAATTATTATAGTAGTAGTTGCAGCAATAGTAGTAATTGGCGGAGTTGTACTTGTAATGAGGAAGAAGAAATAATTAACGGTTCTTAGTGCATTTTTAAAATATATAAAGAGAAGGAGATAGTTTTTCTATCTCCTTTTTTGTATATATAAAAATATAATAAAAAGTATGAAAAATAAGTGTATTTTCAGTCAATAATTTGTGGTATTTTTTTAACAGGGATGTAGGTATAATTATACAAAGAAGAAGGTATAATGCTCTGGTTAATTTGGTTGTATTGACTAAAATTGTTGTGGCATTAAAATTTAATGAAACAGGAGGAACCTTATGAAAGAAGAAAAGACAGAAATTAAGGGAGCTTTGGGCAATGTATATATTGTACAACGTATTGCTATTCTTCTTGCAGTAATAGCTATGTTTTTCCCTGCGTTTAATCCTGCCAGGATTTGTGAGCTTATCAGTGAAAATCTTTCTCTTTTCACATCAGCAGTTTCATATTCAAGCCTGACAGATGGCTGTGCAAGAGCATTCCGTATGGGATGGATTGATGAAAGTGTGTTTATGGTAATATTTGTTGCATCTATTGTTATTCTTTTGGGTATTATCCTTGGTGTAGCAGGTGGATGCATGTCACTTGGTAATCTTAAAATGCAAAAGACAGGGCTTCTATTTTCAATGGGCAGCGGGTTGCTGCAGATTGCAGGTTCTGTTATACATTTTGTAAGTTATACAATGGCACAGAATGCAGAAAATGCTGAAAGAGTAAAACCTATATTTGCAAATGCAATAATTCTTTATATTGTTATTGGTGTAGTTGTTTTTCTGGTTTCAGTTTTTCTTTTTATTAAACTGCCAAAACCTGACAGTAATATGAAGTATGAGATGGAATCAAAATATAAGCTTTTCCTTATGTTCCTTCCATTTGCAGCACTTGCATTTGTATTCTGTTATCTGCCTTTATGGGGATGGAGATATGCATTCTTTGACTATAAGTCTGGTGGAAGCCTTTCAATGGATAACTTTGTAGGTTTCAAATGGTTTGCATATTTATTCCAGAATGCTGCTACAAGAAATGATATTGTAAGGGTTCTTAGAAATACTTTTGCAATGAGTGCGCTTAATATATTTACAAGCTGGATTCCTATGATGTTTGCGGTATTCCTTTGTGAAGTTAAGAATATGAGGTTCCGCCGTTTTGTACAGACATTTACTACTATTCCTAACTTTATAAGCTGGATTCTTGTTTATGCTATTGCGCTTTCTATTTTTTCAACAGATGGTTTTATAAATACATTTGCTAAAGAATTTGGATTACTTGCAGAAGATGCAACTGGTACAAACTACCTTATGGGAAATTCATTTACATGGGTTAAAATGTGGTTATGGGGTACATGGAAAGGTGTAGGCTGGAGTGCAATTATATACATAGCAGGTATTTCAGGTATTGACCAGCAGCTTTATGAGGCCGCGGAGATTGATGGTGCAGGGCGTTTCCAAAGGATGTGGCATATTACACTTCCAGGACTTACTCCTACATTCTTTGTATTGCTGCTTATGTCTATTGCAAATATCCTTACTAATGGACTTGACCAGTATCTTGTTTTTAAAAATGCACAGAATGTAAAAACAATAGAGGTACTTGACCTTTATGTTTATAATCTGGGTATTGGTGGTAGTTCTATACCGCTTTCAACTGTTGTAGGTATGTTTAAATCTGTAATAAGTGTGGTACTGTTGTTTGGCGCAAACGGTGTATCTAAGAAACTCCGTGGCGAAAGCATTATTTAGGAGGTGGATATGTTATGGCAAAGACAGCCCAGGAAAAATTAGATGAAAAGAAAGAAAAGGAATATAAGAAAACACATAAGAATTTTTACAAAACTAAACCTGGTGATGTATTATTCAATGTTTTAAACTATTTATTCTTTACATTATTTACCCTTACATGTATATTCCCGTTCTATTATCTGTTTATTAATACAATTTCAGATAATGACCTGGTAAAAAGAGGACTTATTAATTTCTATCCAAAGGGAATTAATTTTAATAACTATCTAGCCCTTAAAAGTGTTAATGATTTAGGTTATGCATTTGTTGTAACAATATCAAGGACAATTATAGCTACTGTATTAATGGTTGTTGCATCTGCATTTGTAGGATATCTTGTTACAAAGCAGGAGATGTGGAAGAGAAGTTTCTGGTACCGCTTCTTAGTAATTACAATGTATTTTAATGCAGGTCTTATTCCATGGTATTTGAACTTTGCAATGTTAGGTCTTACAAATAAGTATACTGCCTATATCTTACCAGCTATTGTTGCACCTTATAATATTATTCTGGTAAAAACATATATAGAGTCGATACCAGGAGAACTGGAGGAAAGTGCTTTTATAGATGGTGCTTCACATATGACAGTATTCAGGAAGCTGATATTCCCTCTTAGTAAACCAATACTTGCTACCATAGCTATATTTGGTGCAGTAGGTAACTGGAACTCATTCCAGGATTCCCTTATACTTATGCAAGATTCACATTTATTTACATTACAGCACAGGTTGTATATTTACCTGAACCAGTCTTCTAATATACAATCAGTAATGCAATCGGGAGGTTCAGCGGCAGTATCAGCAATGGAGCAGGCACTTAATGCGAAAGTTATTAAGTATACTATTTCAATGGTATCTATTATACCTATACTTCTTGTTTATCCATTTATGATGAGGTATTTTGAAGAAGGTATTATGCTGGGAGCAGTTAAGGGCTGATTATTTATATTAATAAAGGTTAAAATAATACCGGTCAGTGGCTCTGTCTGGTAAATAAGAATTGGGAGGAATGGTTATATGAAAAAACGTTTTTCAAAGAAATTATTATCAGTAATATTAGCATCAAGCATGGTTGCTGGGCTTACAGGCTGTGGCAGCAGCGGTGGTGGCAGTAAAGACAGTAAAGAGCCAATTACACTTGAAGTATTCAGCCAGTTAGCCAATTATTCTGGTATGCAGGGAGGATGGTCTGCTGATATACTGCTTGAGAAGTTTAATGTTAAGTTAAATATTATCCCAGACCCGGCAGGAAACAGCGTGTATGATACACGTGCTGAGAGTGGAGACCTTGGTGATATAGTTGTATTTGGTAATAACTATGATAAATATCCTAGTGCTGTACAGCAAGGGCTGCTTTATAACTGGGATGGAGAGGGTCTGCTTGAAGACTGTGGTGAATATATTAATGAACATATGAAAGATGCCCTTGAAAATAACAGAAATCTTAATTCAACGATTACAGATGGCAAGGATAATTCTTGTTATGGGTTTGGATTTAATGTTGCTACATCTAGTGAAAACCATGGTGAATTTATGTATTCATGGGATATAAGATGGGACTTATATAAGCAGCTTGGATATCCTGAATGTAAGAATCTTGATGACTATATAGAAATCCTTAAAGATATGCAGAAGGCATGCCCAAAAGATGAAGCAGGACATAAGACATATGCAGTTTCTATGTGGAGCCAGTGGGATGATGCTATGGTAATGTATGTTAAAGCTATGGCTACAGCTTATTACGGTTATGATGAGCAGGGACTTGGTCTTTATGACCCTAAGACTGGCAGTTATTATGATGCACTTATGGATGATGGCCCATATCTTGAAATGCTTAAATTTTTTAACAAGTTATACCAGGAAGGGCTGTTAGACCCTGATTCAATGACACAGACTTATGATGAAGCTCTTGAAAAACTTAAAAATGGTGGTGTATTTACTTCTAACTTTAACTATGCAGGTTCATTAGCCTATAATACACCTGCACATGTTAACGAAGGCAAGGGAATGTACAGCATGAAACCATCTGAGGCTACCCCTCTGGTATATGGTCTTGGTACACTCGGTAGTGACAGGATATGGGCAATTGGCTCTAAATCAGAATATCCTGAACTTGCGATGGAAGTAATTAATTATCTTGCAACTCCAGAAGGCTTTATGGAATCACAGTATGGTCCTAAGGGTGAAACATGGGATTATGATGAAGAAGGAAATACATTTTTCACAGAGCATGGAAAACTGTGTAACAAAGATAAAATGGGTACACAAATGGGTAATGGGCATGAAGGCACTTACCATGACGGTGAGTTACAGATTAACAATATTACATGGGCACTTGATGCTGAAAACCCTGATTCAAATGGTGAAACATACAATAGCAAGAAATGGAAGAGTAACATTACAGAAGCTGAGAGTGAAATTGAACAGGACTGGCGTGACTTTACAGAGTGTACAAATCCAGATGAGTATATGGAGAAAGATGGCAAGTATACATTATCTCCAGCTTCTTCTTATGCAAAACCTGAAATGGAAGCAGAATTGCAGACCACATGGAAACAGGTTACAACTACTATTAAAAACAGTTCATGGGAAGCTATGTATGCTAAGACAGATGCAGAGTTTGATAAAATTGTTGCAAACATGAAGAAAGAAGCAAATAATTATGGTTATGACATATGTGTTGAGTGGTCAAAAGAAGAGGCTGCTAAACGTAAAGCTTGTGAAGATGCTCTTCAGAACTAATATCATTATCAAGAAAGCCTTATGTTTTATTTTATATATAGACTAAAACTATTAAACTTTCTTGCCATATAAAATAAATAACTGGACTGTCCATTATAACTGGGCAGTCCGGTTTGTATTTTTTGCTTGCAAATAACAGACTGGTTGTATATAATTATGAAACGGAGGTGTATCTGATATGGGAAATAATAGTTTTTTTAGTATTGAAAGCCCGCTATATAAGTTTATGAGCAGGCTTACAGATATTATAAAGCTAAATTTTTTATGGCTGTTGTGCAGTATTCCGGTTGTAACTATGGGAGCATCAACTGTAGCAGCATTTTCTATAACATTAAAAATGGTTGAGGATGAAGAAGGATATGTTGCAAGGAAATTTTTCCATGAATTTAAGGAGAATTTAAAGAAGGGAAGTGTTATTGGGATTATCCAGTGTATTGCAATGTATGCAATTTATCTTGATTTCCAGCTTGCTGGTGCAGTTGAAGGCAGCAGCACTATGTTTACAGTAATAGGTGTAATTGCTTCATTTTTAGCTTTTATGCATCTTGTATATGCTTATGCACTGCTGGCAAGATATGAAAATACAATTATTAATACTATGAGAAATTCACATTCAATTTGTATAAGGTACTTTAAAAAAACAATTGGGTTATTTCTTGTACTTGTACTTGAATTTGTAGTATTTTTATGGAATTTCTCTACTCTTTTTTTAGCAATATTAATAGGTCCGGCCTGTGTTATATATACTATTAGCGGGTTTGCAAGACCTCTGTTCAGGATTATTGAAACTGATAATGAAGAAAGGGCAGCACAGAGCCAGGATGATGATGAAGAAGAGAATAATGATAATTCTCCGGAAGTTGTACCTGGTGATGAGGAGCATTAAAACACCTATATCCACACGCAGGCAAAGTGTGGATATACAAATTTATTTACATAATCTTGGGCACACCTGATGAGGGGTATTTGTTTTAGGTTATTGTAATAACTTGGAAGGAACTGGCATAATGCATATAGTGATTTGTGATGACAAAATTGAAGACCTGGCAATTATAGAAAAAATGTTATTAAAATATAGCACATGTCATCCAAATATAAATTTTGAAACAGAGAAATTCTCTGATGCTCATAAACTGTTTGGTAAAATACAGGATAACCAGCTAGCAGATATATATATACTTGATATTATAATGTCAAAAGTGACAGGAATTGAAATTGGAAACCAGATTAGGAAGTCTGGTAATAAAAGTATAATTATTTATATTACTTCTTCTGCTGATTTTGCTTTGGATGCTTATGATGTACATGCAGTAAGATATCTGGTAAAACCAGTTAGTGAGGAGAAGTTTTTTGAGGCTGTTGATTATGCATTGTCTTATATAGATGTGAAAAGGGGTTCTGTTTATATTGTGAAAACAAAGGATGGTCTGGAACAGATTCCATATTCACAGATAGAATATATTGAAAGTTCTTCAAGGATGTTGGAAGTAAACTTAACAAATGGTGGAAAAATAAGAAGTATATGTATAAGAAAGTCTTTTGATGAGGAAATTAAAGAACTTTTAGATGACAAAAGTTTTATAAAAGTACATAAGTCATTTTTAATTAACCTAAGATATATAAAGAAACTTAACAGGAGCAATGTTATAATGGAGAGCGGTGCCAGTATACCAGTAAGTAAAAAGAGTACTGTAAATGTAAAAAGAGAATATTTATTATTTGTATCAGAGCAGTACAGATAGGAAGTAGCAATGGATTATTTTTCAAATATATCATATACAATAAGCCATGTTTTTTTAATGTTGTTTATTTATTTGTTTATTATACACCACTATTCTAAATTTGTCACAGTTTTAATTTGTTTTTCGGGATTTTTTTCTCTAACTTTTCTTGATTGTTTTAAGCTGAATATTTTTCCAGACAGTGATTTATGTTATTTTATAGTAACTATTATACAGATAATTATAACACAATCTGTAAATATTATTATTTCTAAAAAAAGAGATAACAGGACATTGTTTATGGGACTTAGTGCATCCAATTATGTAATAGCAGGTAGTATTACAGCGTCTATATTGTATATATGTACTGGAAATAAATTATTTTCCATTGTAGGAAGTATTATTGTACATTTTTCTATCCTTGTTATTTTGTTTTTTAAAATCAGAAATATATGTCTTAAATTCCAGGAAAGGGAATATATGAAAAACTGGTGGGAATTGTGCCTGGTTCCCGTATTTTTTTATTGTGGATTTTCTTGTATAGCATTTTTTCCATATAATCTTTATGATAATCCATCTAATATACTGGGGATTATAATTTTTATTATAACTATGTTTGTTTCTTATGTTGTTGTTATGAGGTATATGGGAAGCCAGTCTGCCAATATGGATATTTACTGGAAAAATGTGTTTATGGAAGAATATATCAAAGGGCTTGAAAGCCAGTACCGCCTTGTAGAACAGTCAGAACATAACCTGAAAATATTACGTCACGATATGAGGCACTATTCAAGGATGATTGATTCTTTATTGAAACAGAAAAAGTATGATGAAATTAAAAAAGTTACAGAATATATTAATGATGTTGTGGATGAAAATAAAATAGTTAAATATTGTAATAATTTAATTACTAATACAATAATTTCAAAGATGATGGAGAAAGCTTCTTTTTTTGGTATTGAGGTACAGATGGATATTATTATACCAAATGAAATTCCAGTTAACGACTATGAGTTTACTTCTGTGATTGCAAATTTATTTGAAAATGCGCTTATATGTGTGAAAGAATTTAAAGATAAGAAAAAAAATATATATGTAAAAGTACATTGTAATAAAGAATATCTGTTAATACAAATGAAGAATGAGTATGATAAGGAAATTATATTAGATGCGGTTACAGGTTTTCCAAAAAGTACAAAAGGAAGAAATCATGGTCTAGGTATGCAAAGTGTATTGGCTTTTGCAGAGAAAATTGGGGGTGAAGCAGGCTGTTATCTGGATAATGGAATTTTTAATATAATGATTTTTGCGAAGTTTTAGACAATTTTTGTGAAGAAACGGTATAAAGAGTTGATAGAAAACAGAATATAATAGAATTGCAAGTATTACTTCTGAATCTGAAGTAGTAAAATCCCACAGCATATTTTTTGGTGTGCTGGTTTATTCGTTTGGTATGCTGTGGGTGGCCAAACCCCATACAGATATCCAGGGCAAAACCGCTATAACCCCTGGCATGTTCCTGGGTATCTGTATATAAAACAATGCCCATGTACTATACAGGGATTAAGGAGAGAATTTGATGCAGAAAATATTTATTAAATATACTGTTGTTATTATGACGACAGCTATTTTTTTGATACTTTTTATTAATTTTTTGTTTTCTTTACATACACTTAAAAACCAGCAATTTGAAAGTTTTAATATAAAGACAGAACAGGTAATACATACTTTGGAAAATAACCAGGAAGAATTAAAGATTATGAATGAAAACCTGGATGAAGATTATCTGACAAGGGCAAAGGCAGCAGCATATATATTTGAACGCCAGAAAGAAATTAAAATGAATGTAAAAGAGATGCAGTATCTTGCTAAATTGCTTAATGTGGATGAACTTCACTTAATTGATGGCAATGGAATTATTATTGCGGCATCTGTGTCTAAATATGTTGGCTTTGATATGTCATGCCATAAACAGACACGTGCTTTTGTGGAAATTCTGGAAAGTGATGATGAAGATGCATATCTTATCCAGGAGGCACAGCCTAATGCAGCAGAAGATAAAATAATGAAGTATGTAGGGGTTGCCAGAAAAGACCAGAAGGGTGTTGTACAGGTTGGTTTTAAGCCAATAAGGCAGTTAGAGGCAGAATCCAGGAATACTTATGAATATATCTTTTCAAAGTTTCCTACAGACATAGGAGAAGAACTTTTTGTATCAGATTGTAATACAGGTGAAATTTTAGGACATTCTGATGGCATGGACAGGCAATTTAATGATGAATATTATAAATTAAAGGAACTGGCTGGATGTACAGAGGGTGCATATAAAAAAGACAAAAATGGCAGGGTTATGTATGTTACAAGTACAAGATATGGCAATGTGCTTATTTGCCATGCTGTGCCAGGCAATGTTATATATAGTAAACTTTGGAAGACTACTTTGAGTACATTTATATATTTATTGTTTGTGGAAATTGCTGTTATACTTCTTCTTAATTATCTTGTTAAACGTAAAGTTGTAGATGGTATACACGGAGTTATAGAAGATTTATCTGCAATCGCAAATGGTAATCTTGATACTATAGTGGCAGCAAAGGGAAACCGGGAATTTGAGAAACTAAGCTGGGGAATTAATACAATGGTAAAGAGCATTGTAAGTATTTCTGACCGTATTTCTGCAATTATTGAAATAAGTGGTGTACCACTAGCTGCTTTTGAGTATGAGGATGGAGTTAAGAATGTATTTGCAACCCGTGGACTGGGGCAGCTTTTAGATATTCCTGTATGTAGAGCAGATGAACTTTTTAGGAATTCTGATATGTTTGGCAGGTATATACATAAAATAACAGAAGAGCCAATAGAAGGGGAGAAGGATATATTCCAGATAAGTGATGTGAAATATATACGTATACATATGACAGAATCTTCTAACAGGTATCTTGGTGTTGTAACAGATGTTACGGATACTATGACAGAGAGAAATAAACTTAAATATGAGAATACACATGACCATCTTACAGGGTTATATAAATTCCAGCATTTTAAAAAACTGGCAGCAGAAGTATTGCAGAAGATGCCAGAAGGGGAAGTTTGTGCAGTTGTAATGTTGGATTTGGATTATTTTAAGTCAGTTAATGATACGTTTGGACATGATGCGGGTGATAAATATCTTCAAGGTTTTTCAGATGTAATGAAATCTATGTCTGAAAAACACTTTCTTACAGCAAGACGTTCTGGGGATGAGTTTTGTATGATAATTTATAATTGTGACAGCAGGGAAGATATTATTGGGTTTTTAGATGGTTTTTATGAAGTTCTTGGAAAAACTTATGTGAAATTATCTAGTACAGAATCAAGGACTATAAGTGCATCTGCTGGTTTTGCATGGACAGCAGATTCTTCTATGAATATAACCACTCTTCTTAACCATGCGGATGAAGCTTTATATGAAATGAAGAGAAATGCAAAAGGCAGTTATGAAGAATATAAAGGATAGATAACTGGAACAGGACAAAATAAAAGGCATGTTATTCTAATAAAAGTATCTAAGATGCAATTTTTATCTAGCGTTAAAAGATGTTGTATTTTGAATAGATTTTATATAGAATAACTGCCTTTTGTGGAAAGTGTATAAGTTATCAGAAATAAGCTTCAAAGTTTTGTCCAAGGCTTGGATCTGATGGAACTTCCATCATTTCTGCAATACAGCCAGCCTGTTCTTCAAATGTATCCATTGCCATGTCAAGGACAGCAATGCTTACATCAGTCATAAGTTTGTTCTGTGCCATTGCGGTTGAAAGTGCTGCAATATCCATTATAACCCCCTCCTTTTATTTATTATTTTAAATATATATAGTGTATACATAATGTTATTATAAATCTTTTTGTTATATAGGGCAAATGTTTTTTACAGGCTTTATATAGAATTTTATATGGTATTATAGTTGTATAATATGTAGAAAAATTTTTATTGAAGTTTGTAGTTAATTATGGTATACTCTGGATTATTGTATTTTGGTTATTTCACATAAAAATAGCCCGGGTGTCCGGAATCTTCCACCCATGAAACAAAACTAAAGGAGATTTTAATTATGAACAAGAAAGTTTTATTTATCACACAATCGGCGATGATTGCAGCAGTTTATATTGTACTTACATATTTTATAAGTGCTTTCAATCTTGCTTCGGGTTCTATACAGATAAGGCTTTCAGAGGCTTTGACAATCCTTCCTTATTTTACACCAGCGGCTATTCCTGGTCTTGCAATAGGCTGTTTTTTATCAAATATCCTGATAGGAAGCCTTGTTCCTGATATAATATTTGGAAGCCTTGCAACATTAATAGGTGCAGTTGGAACATATCTATTAAGAAACCATAAGTTTGTGCTTACATTACCTCCAGTAATAGCCAATATGCTTATTGTTCCATTTGTACTTAAATATGCATATGGTGTGCCATCAGTTATTTTTAATGATGTGGATTTAACTATTCCATTTCTTATGGTTACTGTTGGTATTGGTGAAATTATTTCATGTTGTATACTTGGTACAATGCTTGTACGTGCATTGGGAAAATACCGTGGGCAGATATTTGGAATAATTGCTTCAAAGCCAGTTACAAAGGCACAAGTGGTAAATAAGAATTTATAAAAATAATAAAAAATATAAAATAAATAAGGTCTGGTGTGTTATCACATAGTAAAAAATCCTGGAATGTAATTCACAGGATTTTTTATTATGTGGCATATTATTATATATTAATTTACTTGTAAATAAAAATGGAGTGTTCTATAATAAAAGGCAAAGAATGAATGGTTATTGATGTAAATATAAAAAAATTAATAGAATTTTTGGTGGATATTATAAGAAATATTATGAGATAAAAGGGATTATGAATATGCCAAAATAGATATTTGGAATGTGTATATATTATATTAAAGGAGATAGAAATGTTATGAAAAAG
Organism: Lachnospiraceae bacterium; assembly: GCA_009774235.1. Taxonomy (GTDB): domain Bacteria; phylum Bacillota; class Clostridia; order Lachnospirales; family Lachnospiraceae; genus Butyribacter. Next base: position 61,918 of record VSNJ01000002.1, on the reverse strand, counting down.
TGTTTTCAAAATATTTTGATAAAAATTGAAAAGAAAAACTGGATTGCCATGTTGGCTTGTGCTGTAATTTTAACAACAGGTTCTGGAATATTGTCTGGATGTTCAGCTACAAAAGAAAATAGCCAGTTGCAGCAAAAAACTGATAGTAATGAAACTGGACTTAATGCTTCTGATGAAGAAAGTAAGGTTTCATCACAACAATTTTCTAAACAAATAGAAAAGCTTGTTTATATAGAAAAATTTGATGGAAAAGAACTTGTATTTGATGAAGTTGAATGGGTAGAAGTGCCAGGTAAACGTGCTAAGGAACTTGGAATAACAGAGGATGATGCACCTTCAGGTTTTAAAGTTTATAATGAAAAAGTTATGACAGAAGAGTTACCAGTTACAAGAAATTGTATTTGTGATTTATTAAATTGGACATCTAATTATGACAGGATGCAAGTTACATTAAAGAAATTTATGAAAATTCTGGCAGACCGTAAAGGAACTAAAATTCCTTATTATTTAACAATTGAAGATAATAAAATTATTTGCATTACTGAACATTATGTACCATAAAGTTGTATATCGGATGCAATATCTGTATAAGCATCAGGAAATTATATAAAAGTGGGAAATTTATATATAAAGAAGAAAACAAAGAAAAAATATAAATATATATTACAAATATCAAGGATAACAGTATGAGCTCAACTGAAAAGGGATATATCAATGAAAATAACCAGAAAAATATTGGAAAAACAGATAAAAAGGGGACAGGAAATTTTCAATGGTTTTATGATATGGAATGTTTTAATTGTGGCAATAAATATTATGCAAATGGTTGCGGTATATGGTTGCGGAAATGTCCTAATTGTCAAGGTGGAAAGCCTTGATGGTATTAGGGGTATATTTTCTTTTCGTTTTGTATAAACAACAAATAGAACATAATTTACCATTCCTATTATATTATAATGGTCTTCATTGATACTATGTTCCATATCATATATTTCAATACGTTGTAAATCATTAAAAACAAACATTGACGTTTCAAAATCAATTCCATGTTTCTTTAAATTTAGTGTTTTTTATTACTCATGTTAACTTCTTCTTTTAATAAATTGGAGAAAATAAGGTAGAAAATAGAATATGTACTTTGCATGTGAAAAGAGGGTATAAATTCCTGGTATCGGAATATCAGATTTTAAAGTAAAAAGGAGAACAGGCACAAGAGTACCTATTCCCCTGTAAATCTTTATTTTTTGAAGTTTTATAATTAACCAAAATATCTTTCAAGTAGTCCCTTAAATGCTTTTCCGTGTCTTGCCTCGTCACGTGCCATTTCATGTACTGTATCATGGATTGCATCTAAGCCAAGTTCTTTAGCTTTCTTAGCTATAGCCATCTTGCCTTCTGTAGCCCCACATTCTGCATCTACACGCATTTCAAGGTTTTTCTTTGTGCTATCTGTAATAACTTCACCAAGTAATTCAGCAAATTTAGCAGCATGTTCAGCTTCTTCATAAGCAGCCTTTTCCCAGTAAAGACCAATTTCAGGATATCCTTCGCGGTGTGCTACTCTTGCCATTGCAAGGTACATACCAACTTCTGAACATTCACCATTGAAGTTGTCACGGAGTCCCTGGAGAATTTCTTCATCAACACCCTGTGCAACACCAACTACATGCTCAGCAGCCCAGTTCATTTCACCTTCCTGTTTTTTGAACTTATCTGCACCAACACCACACTGAGGACATTTCTCAGGGGCTGCATCTCCCTCATAAACATAACCACATACTGTACATACATATTTTGCCATAATTATATCTCCTTTATTATATAAATGATTTCAAATGTATTTATTATTTTATACATTTGATTTAGTTTTTTGCTTATTATTAGTAATGATTACTGATTTCTTGCTTATAATATCATTAATAATATTGTTTGTCAATACATTTTAAAAATTTTTTATTAGTTAATTTTGGAATCTGGCATCATGGTAACACATTTATGGCATATACCATAGAATATAACAGTGTGTCCTTCTATAATCCCATTGAATCCAGCATTTGCAATTTTGTCAATGTGCTCTATTGAGTCCATTTCTATATCTGACAGTGCTTTGCACTTGCGGCAGAAAAAGTGGTTATGGGGTTCTGTACATCCATCAAAATGTATAAATCCGTCACCACAGTCAAGCCTCAATGCTTCTCCATGGTTTACAAGAAGGTTTAAATTCCGGTAAACTGTTCCAAGGCTGATATTTGGAAATCTTTCCTTTACATTGCTGTATACCATTTCTGCAGTAGGGTGTGATGTTGCAGACATAAGGTAATTTTTAATTGCTTCCCTCTGTCTGCTGTAACGTACTGCTTGCATTAAACACCTCCTTATCAGTAATTGTTACTATTATAAAACTATAGTAATACAAAGTCAACGGAAATTTATGTAATATAATTCTATATATTTGCAGAGATATTATTAATACGTTATAATGAATTTGTAAAATTTTTAAAAATGTGACAGAAAAGGGAGGCAGTTATGAAATATGCAGAAATGTATAAATTTTATATAAGAAGGATTGTACGGAATTTTACAGTATTTACAAAGTGGACTGTTTTTTCAGTTTTTATTGGATTTGTTGTAGGAGGTTTTAGTACACTTTTTGCATTCTGCCTGCGTAAAGTTACAGAGTTCCGTACAGATAATCCGTGGATGATACTATTGCTTCCGTTAGCTGGTGTATTGGTAGTATTTTTGTATAGTATATTTAAGTATAAAAATGATAAAGGAACTAATCTTGTACTTTCAACAATACATGCAGAAGCGGAGCTTCCATTTAAAATGGCACCATTAATATTTATATCTACAATAATAACACATCTTTTTGGAGGCTCAGCGGGCAGAGAGGGGGCAGCACTCCAGTTAGGTGGAAGTATAGGGAACCAGCTTGGAAGATGGTTTAAATTTGATGAGAAGGATAAAAGGATAGTTGTTATGTGTGGCATGAGTGCCGCATTTTCTGCAATGTTTGGTACTCCTATAGCTGCAGCAATATTTTCAATGGAAGTTGTAAGTGTTGGTGTTATGTACTATGCGGCACTTGTACCGTGTGTATTTGCTTCTCTTGTGGCATCGGAAGTAGCTGTACATATGGGAATAGGTCCAGATGTATTTAAAATACTTAATGTACCACAGCTTCATGTAGTTCCAAGTATTAAAATAATTATTCTTGCTGTTTTATGTGCAGGTTTAAGCGTAGTATTTTGTATAATTTTACATTTGTTAGGTGATTTTTACAGGGATAAGCTGAAAAACCCATATATAAGGATAATAGTTTCAAGTGTTATAATAATTGTACTTACAATTATACTGGACACATCAGATTATATGGGGGCGGGAGTTCCTGTTATAGAAGAAGCAGTTAAAGGAAATGTAAATCCTGTTGCTTTTATATGGAAAATAGTTTTCACAGCATTAACTATTGAAGCAGGATTTAAAGGTGGTGAAATTGTACCTTCGTTTTTCGTAGGGGCAACATTTGGATGCCTTTTTGGGCAGATTGCTGGAATTTCACCTTCAATGTGTGCTGCAACAGGTATGGCAGCAGTATTTTGCGGGGTGACAAACTGTCCTATAACATCAATGTTAATAGCATTTGAACTTTTTGGATATGAGGCAGTACCATATTTTCTTATTGCAATAAGTGTAAGTTACCTTATGTCTGGATATTATGGGCTTTACCATGACCAGACAATAGTATATTCAAAATATAAGACAGAATATATTAACCGTAAGGCTAAAGAATAATTTTAAAAGGAGGATAAAATGACAGAGGTAAGGTTTTATAATAATGTAGATGATAATTTGCTTAAATTTGCAGTAATTATATCAAAGTCAGTATTAAATGAAATTTTATAAAAATACTTGACGTATTTTCCTATATGTGGTATTCTGTCAAAGGTTTTGCTAGAAGCAATGCCACACTGCCGTAGACAGCAGGTGCCGGATAACCGGCGTAAGGACAAGCCGCCTGCCGAGGAGAAATTATTTTTTATGGAATTTTTGTCTCCCTGTGTACGTATGTGGGGAGTTTTTTCATATATTAAGAAATTGTATTGGTTTGAAGTTTATTTATATATAATAACGGTTTGATACATTTTCTTAAAAGATGTCTGCAAGCAGTGGGATAATAAAATATGGGTATGCCCAGGAAAGGAGATTGGCTCATGGCAAAAATTGAAATAAAACAGCCTATAGTTGACGAGATTAAATCAAAAGTTGAAGGTGCTACTACAGTAGTTTTAGTTGATTACCGTGGACTTAATGTTGAGCAGGATACAAGGCTTCGTAAAAACTTAAGGGAAGCAGGATGTGAATATAAGGTGTACAAGAACACTCTTATGAGACGTGCATTTGAAGGTACAGACTGTGCACAGTTAGACAGCCTGCTTGAAGGACCATCTGCAATAGCTATTTCAAAGGATGATGCAACAGCTCCTATAAGAATTCTTAATAATATGGCAAAAGAGGCAGAGGCTCTTGAATTTAAAGCTGCTATTGTAGAAGGAAACTTTTATGATGCTGAAGGAGTTAAGGCTCTTGCAAGTATTCCTTCAAGAGAGGAACTTATTTCCAAACTGCTTGGTTCTTTACAGTCACCTATTACAAATCTTGCACGTGTACTTAAACAGATTGCAGAGAAGGGTGACGGTGCTGCAGAGGCGTAAACAAAATACGGGTTTTAACCTCATTAAGTAAGCCCTTTAAAATACACGCTTCTTAAGCGGTGGGTCTGGTTTACCAGGCTAAGCAAAGCAGCAATAAGGTTGTTTTGTTATTGGGCAAGTAGCCAATGCCTGCTTGCAGGCAATGCGGATTGTAAATATCTGCTTGGCTAATCTGGTTATAAGAAAAATTAATAATAATTATATTTATGGAGGTATATAAGATGACTACTCAGGAATTTATTGATGTAATAAAAGGCATGACTGTTTTAGAGTTAAATGATTTAGTAAAAGCATGTGAAGAAGAATTCGGTGTATCTGCTGCTGCTGGCGTTGTTGTTGCAGCAGGTGGTGCAGGTGCTGAAGCTGCTGATGAAAAGGATGAATTTGATGTAGAGCTTACAGAAGTTGGTCCTAACAAAGTTAAGGTTATCAAGGTTGTACGTGAAGTTACAGGCTTAGGACTTAAGGAAGCTAAAGAAGTTGTTGATGGCGCTCCTAAGGTTATTAAAGAAGCAGCATCTAAAGAAGAAGCTGAAGATATCAAGACAAAGATTGAAGCAGAAGGTGCTAAAATTACTCTTAAATAATACAGTGTGTATTAAAGTATTATTAATTGTATATAATATTATATTAGAGAAACACCATGGTTTACCTATGGTGTTTCTTTTTTTTACATGAACATGAAGAACACATATTGTCAAGCAGTTTTGAAACTTCATCCCATGAGCGTTTCAGGCATAAAATTTTACGGTTAAGAGCAATATTACATTGTGTATTTTTAATTATCAATTCTTTAAAACACATATAATCTGTATCTCCATACTATTTTTTATAAATTATATATTATTATATGAAATAACTGGCAAATTGTGTTATAGTAAGATTAATAACTTATAATAAAAAGAGGTGTTTTATAACATGAGATATGCATTAGTCACAGGTGCTACAAGTGGAATTGGCATTGCCCTTTCAAGAGTTCTTGCACGTAAGGGGTATGGAATTATAATGGTGTCTTCTTCTATAAAAAACCTGGATAAGGCGAGGAAAAGCATGGAACAGAGATTTCCTAAGTCCAGGATATATATTATAATGGAAGATTTAGGTGTAAAAGGTGCTGCCAGAAGTTTATATAATAAAATCCATGATAAGGGAATAGATATAGATATACTTGTTAATAATGCAGGTTTTGGTCTTATTGGTGGTACAGAAAAAATTGATGAAAATATGGATGAAAAGCTTTTATATCTTAATATGGTTACACCAACTATTTTATGTAAATTGTTTTTAAGGGATATGTATAAGAAGGGCAGAGGTAAAATTTTAAATGTTGCATCTACAGCAGCTTTCCAGCCAGGACCTTATAATTCAACTTATTTTGCAAGCAAATCTTATCTTTATAGTTATAGCAGGGCAATAAGGTATGAAGCTATGGAACATGGTGTAAATATATGTACATTATGTCCTGGAAGTACAAGGACAAAGTTTTTTAAAAAAGAAGGGCTGAAAACACCTTTGTGGGCTATGCCAGCTGGAAAAGTGGCAGAATATGCAGCAGACGGGCTTTGGAAGAATAAGGCAGTAATAGTGCCAGGAAGAATAAACAGGATTATAAGGGCAGTTCCATCAGGAATAAAGCTGGCAGTAATTGCAAGAATGAAAAAGTGAGAACGAATGTTTCTGTTTGCAGTATAGATTGTAAATCAATTTTTATTGTAAATTTTTGGAGTTAATATTAGTTTTTATCAAAAAAAGCACCATATAAATGATGCTTTTAAATGCGCCTCCAGGGGTTCGAACCCTGGACACCCTGATTAAGAGTCAGGTGCTCTGCCAGCTGAGCTAGAAGCGCTAACATGGCTACTATACCATATATTAAAGTATAATGCAAGTAAATTTTAAAAATTTTATGAAAGGACAGGTAGGAAAATGAGTAAAAGAGAGATGAAGCGTGTTGCAAAGAAGATAATTACGGGAATAATTTGTATATCATGTATAACAGCACAGCCTGTATACAGCAATAAAGGAAATAATATACAGAGGACAGAGGCAGCAGTAAAACAGACGGCGGATTATTCTAAATATTCCAATGTTAAACACGAATGGTATATTATAAGGAAAGATAAACATGAAAAAGCTGGTGGAGGAATTCCTTCAGGCATGAGATTTTCAGATTATAATGCTTATTATATAAATGGAAAAACAAAAGAAAAGGTAATTTATCTTTCATTTGACTGTGGATATGAGAATGGATATACAAAGAGTATTCTAAAAACTTTAAAAAGGCATAATGCAAAGGCAATTTTCTTTGTTACAAAGCCTTTTATAGAATCAAATCCAGACCTTGTAAAACAGATGAAGAAGCAGGGGCATCTTGTAGGAAACCATACTTGTACACATCCAAGCCTGCCTGGTAAATCTGTATCAGAAATAAAAAAGGAAATTAAGGATTGTGCAAAGGCGTATAAGAAAGTAACTGGTTGTAAAATGGACCCTTTTATCCGTCCGCCAATGGGTGAGTTTAGTGAAAGAAGCCTGCAGGTAGTAAAAGATATGGGATATTATACTATTTTCTGGAGTATGGCATATTATGACTATGATACAGAGAACCAGCCTGGAAAAGATTATGTTGTAAACCATTTTAAAGAAAATTACCATAAAGGTGCACTGCCGCTTATACATAATATTTCAAAGTCAAATTGTGAGGCGCTTGATGATGTATTGTCATTTTTAGAAGAGAAGAAATACCGTTTTGGTACATTGGATGAATTTACTATTAATAAAGAACATCAGACACAAAAATTGGATATAATGTAATTATAAAAAATATTTAATGATTTATGGAAAATTATATGCTGTTATGATAATATATTTATAATATCTGGATAACTGTATATATTGGAATACGGCAAATAGCTGTATAGTAGAAAGGGGCTGGTAGTATGTATAAAATTATTACAATGGAGCGTGGGTTTGCAAGTGGTAAGTGGTGGCAATGAAAGGGGCGGTATGTCAAAGTTTGACTTGTGCCTGGACAGCAGCAGCCTTGGTATAGATTTGTGTGTTGATATTCTGGCAGGAATAATTGGAGCATAAAAGGTAAGATATTAATAGTTACATAAACTGGCAGCAAATATAAACCTTGCAAAAAAGTATAAATAAGAGTATACTCATGTGTATGCAGCGCATTAGTAAAACGGCGCTGTTAATTATTATAATATAGTGGTGGCTATATGGACAGGTTTAATAAAGATAAATCTAAACAAGATATAATTGACAGGCTTAAAGAGGAAAATGAGGGTTTAAAACGTAAGATAGAAAAACAGGATGCAGGTACAAAGCGTATAAATAAAAAGCGCAGGTGCTGGAGAATATGTGGGATAATACTTATGGTTACAGGACTTATTTTTCTTGGTATCCTGATATATGAAGAAGGTAAAGAGTATAAGAGTGCAAGGGAGATAAAAAAGTTACAGGAGCAAAAAGAAAACTTTTATAGTGATGAAGATACATCAGGGATACTGCCTGAATACCGTAAACTATATGAAACAAATTCTGACCTGGCAGGATGGATAGTTATTGATGGTACAGATATTAATTATCCAGTAGTACAAAGCAAAGTGTACCAGGAATTTTATCTGGATCATAATTTTGATGGTGAAGAGGATGATGCAGGTTCTATATTTATAGATGCCAGAAATGATATTCTTCTTCCAGATGACAATATTATTATTTATGGGCATAATATGAAGAATGGTTCTATGTTTGGGACTCTTCAGTATTATCTTGACAAAGAATATTATAATACACATAATATTATTTCATTTGATACTTTATATGGGCATTATGTATATAAAATTGCAGTAGTTGGTTTATCAAAGATATCAGAAGAAAGTGAAGATACATTTAAGTATTATGACTTTCTTAATGCAAAAAATAAAAAAGAGTTCAAGACATATGTAGAAAATATTAAGAAACTTGAGGCATATGATACTGGCACCAGCTTGTCGTATGGTGATAAGCTTATTACACTTTCTACATGTAATAGTGTAGAAGAAGATGGAAGATTATTTATTGTAGCTAAGGAGGTTAAAAATGAGGGTCAATAGGAAATATTTTGTAATAGGAGCATTAATTGCATTGATGTTGGCAGTTTTGCCATCTTCTATGGCAAGTGCAGATGAAGGTGATGTATATACAGTATCATATAACCTTACAGGAGTGGTTGTTTCACCATCTGTAACAGAAGCAACAGAAGGAAGTTCATTAACTATGCAATTTGCACCAGATGAAGGATATTCGCTTCCTGACAGTATAACTGTTGAAGCAGGCGGATTTGAAATGACAGATGGATATATATATGAGGATGGCATTCTTACTATTAATGAAGTATATGCAAATATAACTATCACTGCTGCAGGGGTTACAGAACCTGATGAGTCTGGTTCTTACAGTATTAGTTATGATTTATATAAAGTTAAGGCAAGTAAACAGGATGGCAATGTAAAGGCAGGAACAAGCTATTCAGTTAAGTTAAAGGCAAATAGTGGTTTTAAGCTTAATACTGCCAATGTTGCAGTATCAGTTGATGGCGAATACATATATAATGGTTATTCTTATGATGATGGTGTGCTTGTAATAGATTCAGTTAATGGTGATGTGGTGATAGAAGCTATTGCAGTTCCAACTTCTTCATCAGATAAGAAAACTGATGATAAGAAGACAAATACAAGCAGCAGCAATAATTCATCTGGCAGCAGTTCTAAGTCTGGACAGGCGCTTGCTAATACAGGAGGGAGTGCAGTAAATTATAATACAGGTTCATACAGGGCACCAAGGACAGGTGATGGTATGGATATAAGATATTATGGGGCACTGGCACTTATATTTATTGGTGCAGGATGTTTTGTAACAGGCAGGAAGTTTAAATAAGCAGATATAAAAATACTGGCAGCAGGTAAGTAGTACAATACCTGCTGCCTTATATTTTTAAAATGTATTTTATATAAAATTGAAAAAGCCCCTACCCAGCGTATTAAACGCCAAACGAGGACTTTATAGTGCGCCTCCAGGGGTTCGAACCCTGGACACCCTGATTAAGAGTCAGGTGCTCTGCCAGCTGAGCTAGAAGCGCTTATATTAAATTTCTGTCTGCTTTTTAACAACGAAACTATTATAGCAAGGTTATTTATAAAATGCAAGTGTTTTTTTATAAAAAGTTAATTTTTTTTCTTATTTAAGACATAATTTCTCTTTAATTACACTAAAAAGAGTGATATACTTAGAGCGGCTAATGTTACATACAGATATAAATAGAAGTCAAGTTATGATTACTGTTTTATGTAAAATAGCAGAAAACAAGCTTTGCAGTAACTATAAAACAATCTGTACCCAGTACCAGGGCCAATAAGGTTGTAAATTTTTTTATTCATGCAAAGTATGGATAATATATGTTTGGAAGGAAGATTATCAATGATAGCAAAAAGTATGGTAAAGTATGTAGAAGGAAGTTCAGTTACACGTGCAATGTTTGAGGAAGGAAAGAAACTTGCTGCGAAGTATGGGGCAGAGAATGTATTTGATTTCAGCCTTGGCAATCCAAGTACACCGCCGCCAGAAAGTGTAAAGAAGGCATTGTCAGATATATTAAATGAAACAGAACCAGGACGGCTGCATGGGTATATGAATAATTCAGGACATGAAGATGTAAGGGAAGCAGTTGCCCAATCATTAAATAAAAGGTTTGGAACTGCATTTTCACAGAAAAATATTTTAATGACAGTAGGGGCAGCAGGAGGGCTTAATGTAATACTTAAGACACTGGCAGACCCAGGTGATGAGATTATTGCATTTGCCCCATATTTTGGTGAATATAATAATTATGTTGCAAATTTTGGTGGAAAGATGGTTGTTGTAGCACCTGATATACTTTCTTTCCAGCCAGACATTGAAGAGTTTGGGAAGAAGATAACAGCAAAGACAAAAGCAGTAATAATAAATACACCAAACAATCCTACAGGTGTAGTTTATTCGGAAGATACAATAAAGAAGATTGCAGAGGTTCTTTATAATAAACAGGAAGAATATGGGACACAGATTTATATTATATCAGATGAGCCATACCGTGAGCTTGTGTATGATGGAGTGAAAGTTCCTTATATTACAAAATATTATAAAAATACCATTGTTGGTTATTCTTATAGCAAATCATTGTCATTGCCAGGTGAAAGGATAGGTTATCTTGTAATACCAGATGAAGCAGATGGCTTTGAAAATCTGCTTTGTGCTGCTAATGTGGCGAACCGTATACTTGGATTTGTCAATGCACCATCAATTATGCAGCTTGCAGTAGCAAGATGTCTTGAAGAAACTACTGATATTTCTGTATATGATACAAACCGTAAACTTTTATATAATAAGCTGGTATCATATGGGTTTGAGTGTGTAAAGCCAGAAGGTGCATTTTATTTGTGGGTTAAAGCTTTGGAGGATGATGATATAAGCTTTGTTAATAAAGCAAAAGAATTTAATCTTCTGCTTGTACCTGGAAGTTCATTTATGTGCCCTGGATATGTGCGTATTGCATACTGTGTAGACACAGATATGATAAAACGTTCATTTGTACAATTTGAAAAACTTGCTAAATGTTATAATTAATATAATCAGGGAGTGTTTGGAATTAATATTGCTTTGTTAATTTATGTAAATAGTGGTTTTTTAATTTTTAGACATACCCTGGGAAGAGAGGTTAGTATGAGCAGCTGGAGAGATAATTTACGTTATATAGAACCATATGTACCAGGTGAACAGCCGGATTTGCCTGATATGGTTAAATTAAATACTAATGAAAACCCTTATCCGCCATCTCCAAAGGTGGCACAGGTTATTAAGGATTTTGACAGTGGTACATTACGTCTTTATCCAGACCCAGGTTCAAAAGTCCTGGCAGATGCCATTGCCAAAAGGTATAAAATTGCTAGTAATGAAGTTTTTACGGGTGTTGGGTCAGATGATGTGCTTGCTATTGCATTTATGACATTTTTTAACAGTAAAAAACCTATACTTTTTCCAGATATAACTTATTCATTTTATGATGTATGGGCAAAGCTTTTTTGCATACCATATAAAAGACCAGAACTTGATGAAGCTTTTAAAATAAAAGCAGAGGATTATTACTGTGATAATGGTGGTATTGTAATAGCTAACCCTAATGCACCTACAGGAATAAGACAAGATAAAAGCTTTTTAAGGGATATAATAGAACACAACCGTGATGTTGTTGTAATAATAGATGAGGCATATGTTGATTTCTGCCGTGAATCAGCACTTCCACTGGCAAGGGAGTATGATAATGTGCTTGTGGTACAGACTTTCTCTAAATCACGTTCACTTGCTGGCATGCGCATAGGATATGCAATGGGAAACCCAGAACTTATTAAAGCTATGGATGATGTAAGGTTTTCTTTTAACAGTTATCCAATGACAAGGCTTTCAGTTGCTGTTGGGGCAGCCGCTATGGAAGATGAGGAGTATTTTAGGGAAACTACTAGAAAGGTAATTGATACAAGGGAATGGACAAAGAGAGAATTAAATAAACTTGGATTTTCATTTTGTGATTCAGAAACAAATTTTATATTTGCAAGCCATGAGTCAGTGGATGCAAAGTATATTTTTGAAAAATTAAAGGAAAAGCATATTTTTGTGAGATATTTTAACTCTCCACGCATAGATAATTCTTTAAGGATTTCTATAGGGACACAAGAAGATATGAAATATTTTATATCTGAATTAGGAAAAATAGTATAAAACAGTGACAGAAACAGAAAAAAGTGATATTATATATGCTGTATGTCTGGAAATGTTATACAGATATTTGTAAATAACTGGTTTTATAGAGATAAAATAACAAAGATGGAGAGTAAGATGAAAAGAGTAATTACTTATGGAACATTTGACTTGCTGCATGTAGGCCATATTAATCTTTTAAGGAGGGCAAAGGAGCTTGGTGATTACCTGCTTGTTGCTATTTCTACAGATGAATTTAATGCCATAAAGAATAAAAAAGCTTATTATTCTTTTGAGGACAGAAAGCAAATTCTTGAAGCTGTAAGGTATGTAGACGAAGTTATTCCTGAAAATACATGGGAACAGAAAATAAAAGATGTAACAGAAAACAATATTGATATATTTGTAATGGGCCATGACTGGGAAGGTAAGTTTGACTTTCTTAAAGACTATTGCGAAGTTATATATCTTCCAAGGACAGAAGGGATTTCTACTACAAAGATAAAAAGTGATTTAGGCCTTAAAGAAACAAAATAAATATTGTTATTCATGGGACTGTGTTATTTTAACAGTCCCATACAAGTATTATGGGCTTTAAGATAACAGTAATACGGAAAGGGAATTTTAAGATGTTCATTAAAAAAATAAAAGCGAAGGCAGTAAGCGGGACACATGTCTTAGTGAATAATTTAAGAAGGATATTTGGAAGGGCTCCTAAAATGAAGTTTTTCTATGGGAGTTATTATAAGCACTGTGATGTAATAGAAAACCGGATATTATTTGAGTCTTTTCATGGAACAACTATATCTGATTCTCCTTTTTATATTTTAAAGGAACTGCTTTCAAGACCTGATGCTGGCCAGTATGAAATATATTACAGCAGTAATACTGATGATTACCAGACACATAAAAAATTTATTGAAGCTAATAATATACCAGTAAAGCTTGTATGTATATCATCATATGAGTATCTTAAAATACTTGCAACAGCTAAGTATCTTATAAACAACAGTTCTTTTCCTGTATATTTTATAAAGAAAGATGAACAAGTGTATTTACAGACCTGGCATGGGACTCCTTTAAAGACTCTTGGTAAAAAAATGCGTAAAGGTATTGAGTCTATGTACAATGTACAGCATAACTTTTTACAGGCAACATATCTTATGCATCCTAATGAATTTACCAAAAATGCAATAATGGAGGATTATAACCTAAATGCGTTGTATACAGGCAAAGTTGCTTTGAGTGGTTATCCAAGGAACAGTATATTTATGGATAAACAGAAAGCAAAGGATGTGCGCAAAAAGCTTGGGCTTGAAGAAAAAACTGTATATGCGTATATGCCTACATGGAGAGGTACAAGTAACCACTCTGTTAAATATGATTCTTATAGCAGGGAAATTTCAGATATGATGAAATACCTTGATGAAAGAATGAAAGATAACCAGGTTTTGTATGTTAATTTCCACCCTATTCTTAAAAATGCCATACAGCTTGGGGAATATAAACATATTAAGAGTTTTCCTGCTGAGGTAGATAAATATGAATTTTTAAACTGTGTTGATGCCCTGGTAACAGATTATTCAAGTGTATTTTTTGATTTCTCTGTTACAAGGAAGCCGGTTATATTATATATGTATGATTATGACCAGTATATGCAGGACCGTGGCATGTATATGGATATTAAAGACCTGCCTTTTGTAAAGTTATATGATATTGAATCACTTACAGAATGGCTTTCTACAGAAAAAATTCTTGATGCAGGTTATGATGATGGCGATTATTGTGAGAAGTTTATTAAATATGACTCACTTGATGCGCCTGCAAAGATGCTTGACCTTGTTTTATATGGTAAAGAAGATGGAATGGTTGTTGAGGATTATTCTGAAAATATACAGAAGCCAAGACGTGTAATACATCCTTCAAAGGTAACTGGAAGAAGTGATTTGGAAGCAGTCAGCAAGTATGCACAGAAAAATGATATTGTGCAGTTTGAAAAAAAGTGGTTTAAGAAAAATTTAAGCTGTATTTTACATGATGAGTATAATGAAAGCTTTGATTATGTAATTATTACAAATACAACGCCAAGGACTTATTTGGAAGAAGCACTTGTGAAATTTAAGTATAAGCCTGTAATAGAAAGGCTCAAGGAACGTGAACTTAAACGTACATTCCCAAGGCTTAAGGTACAGCCTGTATATATAAGGAAGTTTAATGCTGCTAGTGAGGGATGCAGTGTTAATAATGCAGAAAAAAAGACTATACAAGCGGAATTAATTAGTAAAGACAATAAAATCTATATAGATGCAGAGTTTAAAGAAAATGGGCTTATTCCTGTTAAGTTTATGTTGATTGATACAAACAATAATATAACTTGTGTAAGGGAAACTACTAAGGAAGAACGGCAGAGCGGGACAATCTGTGAAGACTTTATAGAATGGAAAGAAAAGATTGAGCCTTATGGAAGATACCTTATGGCAGCAGAGGCTGTTGAAAGTGCTTTTTCATCAAGTTATATTGTGCCTTTTGTAAATACAGAATGGGGTAAACAGGCAGATTCATTAATAGAGACATTTGATAAGCCAGAGGGATATAAAGCCCCTTGTATAGTGACAGAAGTTGGCAATCCAGAGAATAAGATTGGGAAGAAGTATGAACCTGGTGAGATGGCAATACTTCCTTATGCAAGAATGGGAAGCCGTAATTTTGGAATATATTTGTGTAAGCCTGATAAAGTAGTTAATGAATATACCCAGGCAAGAATTCTTAAAATAAGGTCTAAACGTTCAGTTTCAACTGTATACCTTAAAATGAAGAAACAGGAAGGCCTGGTTATTAAGGATATTGTATTAAGGTACAGAAGTGCAGTAAGCTATGATGTTCCAGTTGATTATACTATAAATGAAAGTGGAAGGCATTACAAGATAAAGGCTGTTATTGATTTTGATAAACTGCCATTAAGGGAGCTTTACTGGGATTTCAGGATACTTGCTATGAAACATGGCTATGAGAATGAAATAAGGGCAAGATTTACTGGAAACTACTGGAAGTATAATTTCTATCTTACAAACAGGCAATATTCAGCAGGTGAAGGGCATATGACATTTCCTTATTATACAAAAGGTGGATGCCTTGCATATCTTTACCGTCCTGATTCGCCATATGATGTATATGCTACTAAGCTTAAGGAAATGGTGGCAAGTGGAATGTATATATTGTCAAAGCCATTTTTTAAGCGTAGGAAAGTTTGGCTTGTATATGAGAAATTCTGCAGTATGGCACAGGATAATGGATATTATTTCTTTAAATATTGTATGGAAGAGCTTTCGGAAGAGGAGAAAAAGGATATATATTATGTAATTGATAAGAATGCTTCCGATTATGACAAGATTAAGACATATGACAGCCATATAATACAATTTATGAGCCTTAAACATATTTTATATGTGCTTGGTTCAGTTTTATATATTGCATCTGATTCCAGGACACACCTGTATGCGTGGAGATGCAAGACAAGCCTTATCCGTTCCAAAATTGATAAAAGACCTATATTTTTCCTGCAACATGGAGTAACTGCCCTGAAACAGGTTGCACCTCTTTTTGGAAAACATGGCAGCAGCCCTATGACATATTTTGCTACTACATCACAGTTTGAGCAGGATATAGTAGTAAGGTATCTTGGCTATGCACAAAGTAAAGCTCCAATAACAGGTTTTACAAGATGGGATGTGCTTGAGGATACTTCAACAGATGATGACAGGCTTATACTTACTATGCCTACATGGCGCTCCTGGCTTGAGGAAGTCAGTGATGAAGAATTTCTTGCCAGTGATTATTATAAGAATTATTCTGAACTTATACAAAGTGAGAGACTTTCAAAGCTGCTTGATGATAATAATGCCAGAATGATATTTTATATACATCCAAAGTTTGCAGGGTATATTAAGAACTTTAAGCAGACAAAAGATAATATAGTAATTGTTCCTTTTGGACAGGAACCACTTAATGAAATTATGAAGAAGTGCCATATGCTTATTACTGATTATTCAAGTGTCTGCTGGGATGTGTATTATCAGAAGAAACCTGTTATTTTCTATCAGTTTGACTATGAGAAGTATGATATGGCACATGGAAGTTATATTGATATGGAAACAGAACTTTTTGGAAGAAGGGCTGTGACAGGTGATGAACTTTTAGAAGAATTGGAGAAATGTATAGAATCTGGTTTTGAATTAAACCAAAAAGAAACAGAAGACCATCATCATTACTTTGAGTACATTGATGATAAGAACAGTGAACGTACTTATATTTACCTGAAGGAAAAGGGATATTAAAATTATGTGGAAGAAACGTATTTGTATTTTACTTAGTTTTTTAATGGTAATTACAGGAGTGTTCCCTATTGGATTTAATGTGAATGGAACTGTAACAGTGTCAGCTTCTGGCATAAGTAATGAAGAAACTGGCAGTACACAAGAGCCTGGGAGCGGGCAGGAAGAACAAGCAGCTACAGGCGGGGCTATTGATGAAGCTCTTTATTCGCAAGGAAATCTCAGGCTTATATTTACAACAGATATTCATGGACAGGTTGTAAATTATAATTACCAGACTGGAAAATATTTAAACAGGGGTTTAAATAAGGTTTACACAATGATACAGGCAGCAAGGGGAGAAGCAGGAAGTGACAATTATTTTACATTTGACCTGGGTGACAGTGTTATGGACTTTAATACTGATTATATATACAGCCAGGATACAGAAGCTTTGCAGCCTGTATACAATGCCATGACAATGATAAATTATGATGCCATTACGCTTGGCAACCATGATTTTGATTTTGGATATGATTATATTGTAAGCCAGCTTGAAATGTCAGGGCTTATGGAGAAATGTGTTTTATCAAATGTTTATTCAAGCATTAATGGCAACAATGTATTTGGTGTTGAAAATAAAATTATTGAAAAAAAGATTAAGTCCGCAGCAGGCACAGATATAACTGTTAAAGTTGGTATAATTGGCGAAACAACACCTGGACTTTCAACAAGGACAGAGGGCTATAAAAGCAAACTGGTTGCAGAAGATATTCTGGAAAATGCAAAAAAACAGGCAGAAACACTTAAAGCACAGGGGGCAGATATTATTATTGTGCTTGCACATTCAGGGTTTGGTACAGAAACTCCTTCTGTAAAATCTTCTGATACAGCATATGCACTTACAAAGATTGATAATATTGATGTTGTGCTTGCAGGTCATGACCATATTGACTTTCCTGTAAGTAATAAGAATGATGTACATTATTCTTTGCCAGGTGTAGATAAGGAAACAGGTCTTGTTAATGGCAAACGTCTTGTTATGGTTAAAGACAGCTGCCGTGGTATTGGGGTTGTGGACTTAAATCTTAAAGTTGATGAAAATAATAAGGTAGTAATTGATAATTCTTCTTATGAGATAAGAAAAGTTAAAGAAGCAACTGCATCTAACCAGGATATTGAAAATACAATGGCAGTCTGGGATGCTAAGCTTAAGGAATACTGCCAGAAAGAAGTTGGTACTATTGCAGAAGGTGAGCGGTGGGACAATTATAATTCCCTGCTTGGCAGTAATGAAATTATACAGACAGTGCATAATGCACAGATAAAATATGCATCAAATTACATAATGAATAACGCACCTGAATACAAGGATTATCCTATTGTATCTATTGCGAGATATACCAAATATGGTTCTGACAGTGGCGCTGATTATGCAGATTTGTCTGGAACTGTTGTAGAAGGTAATGCAGATTCGTTTGCCAATTACCATAAATATGTATATATATACCAGATAACTGGGCAGCAGTTAAAAGAGTGGATGGAATGGGGGGCGTCTATTTACCAGACTATAGGCACTTCAGCAGAAGAAAACTGGAATAATATCTTTTTATCTGATTTTGTTAAAAAGGAAAAAGGCAATTCCCTGGTGCAGGAGAGATTTATTGCAGAGTGGAACAGGTTCTTCCAGTTTGAGGGCGTGGAATATAAAATAGACCCAGGTGTTCCACCAAGATATGATTATGATGGTGATAAGATTAATGATACAAACCGTATAAAGGATGTAACACGTAATGGTGTGCCGGTTAATGACAGTGATACTTTTATACTTGTTACTGATAAGATTATACCAGGAATACAATCTGAGGCAAATAAAGGCGTTGAAACACAGATAGTCTCTAAATCACATGTTATATTACAGGATATTGTACAACAATATCTTGCAGATAAGGCATTGCTTGGAAACCTTAAGGTTACAGTAAACAATAACTGGAGCCTGGTTCTGCCAGAGAATTATAAATATATGCTTGTAAGTGGTACTGGTTCAGAGCAGGAATTTTTGGGACAGCCATGGTGTGAAGGGCTTTATGGCAATCTTGCAGAAACTAACTATTATAAATGTAAAAATATAGATACAGTTGACAAGCCGGACACAGATGCACCAGGAGCAGTGCTTTCACAGGATAATACATCAGAAACTAATACTTCTGTAAATATATCTGTAGTGGCAAATGATAAATCAGGCATTAAAACAATGAAATATGTTTATGGTGTATTTGATAATAAGTATGATGAAATCTGGACAGTTTCGACTGGTGGTGCTATAGGTATAGAAAACAATACGTTTGTTGCTGATAAAAGTGGTGTATATTCTGTGTATGTAGAAGATGGCGCAGGTAATGTATCTATTGAAAAAATTGCAGTAACTAATATTTATCCTGAGATATTGGTGAAACCAACAGTGGATAAGTTTGATAATAATGATACTAAAGTTACTGGAAAGGCAGAACCTAACCTTAATATATGCGTAACATCAGGTGATAATATTTACCAGGAAAAGGTTGGTGTTGATGGTTCATTTTCGGTTAAAATACCTGCACAGAAAGCTAAGAAGAAGCTATATGTATTTGTTGAGGACAATAATGGTAACCAGAGTAAGAGAACTACGGTTGTGGTAAAACGTGTAGGACCTAATTGTCCTGTTGTTACAAGTGCTAAGAATAATGATACTAAAATTACTGGTAATCTTAATGATACAAATGTTAATGTTTATGCAGTAATGGGTGATAATGTCTATGTATCAAAAAGCCTTGGTTCTTCATATTATACAAAGTGTAAAAAGTATGATAAAGACCTTGTTATTAAAAAGACAAATATAACAGTTAAGGATAATGGAGCTTATACTATTACTATTCCTAACCAGTATGCAGGGACAGAATTTAAAATCTTTACTGTAGACAAATTAGGACGTGTAAGCCATGCAAGGACTAAGCAGATATCTAAAGCTGCACCAAACAGGGTGACATTGTACCAGGCAACTAATATAGAGAGGTATTTGTATGGATACGTACCAGATGGTAATAAGTGTACTGTTGTGTTAAAAACTGGCAGTGGGACATTTAAGGCTGTTACTGATGAGGAAGGGTATTTTACAGCTTCTGTAAAGCTGCTTAAAGCTGGCAGCAGTATAACTGTACATGCATATAAGAGTTCTGGTGGTACCACTAATAAAGGGTATCCTAAAACTTACTCTGTAGAAGATGCTAATGAAATGTATACAGAAATACGTGATGTAAAGATACATATAGATAAAGTTACTGATAAGGATAAAAAGATATCTGGAAAGTGGACTGAAATTGATTCTAAGGTTTATATTTGTGCTGATGGCAGGGAATATGTTGCTACTACAGATGATGATGGCAAGTATAGTGTGGATATTAAAGCACGCCTTAAGATTGGTACTCCTGTTTATGTATTGTCAAGAAGTACAAGAGGCAGCGTAAAGGGGATGCGTAAATATAATGTTACCCTTGGTGCGCCTATAAATCCTGTGATTGTTGGAAGGGTTACTATAGAGAGCAGATATGTAAAGGTATATACAAAGGAGAACTGTTCAGTGACTCTTAAGATAGGTGCCAGGAAGTATGTTAAAAATAGTGGTGTATATAACAGAGGCACAAACAGGTATTATTATACATTTAAGGTGGCACGTGCCAAGGCTGGTGTTAAAGTACGGGCATATGCAAAAAATAAGGCAGGAAGGACTATTAGTAAGATAAAGCAAGTTAAAAAGAAATAGATTTCTATACAAGATGTGTTTTGTCAATTTGCATAGAGTCTTTGAGGAGACAGCAGTTAATTATTTTACATCTGGCGGCACGCTTCCGCTTAGAGAAAAACGCAACAGTGCATAAAGCCCCTGTATTAAATGTTTCATAGAAACATTTAATACAGGGGCTAAGCACTGGCGTTTTTCAATAGCCGCTTGATGTAAAATAATTAACTTGCTGCCTTCCAATATACTCTTTTGAAAAAATGACATAAATATAAGTTATTACAGTTTCTATTTCTGTAATAAGTGTGGGAAAGAATGCTTTTGAAAAGATGACAGAGATATAAGTTATTATAGCCTCTGTTTTTGTAATAAGGGATGAGAAAAAATATTTTTGATAAATTGACAATTATTCAAGTTTATTGCAGATTTGTCTTTTAATGGAATTAGAGTGATGACGTGGAGTTATTTTGTAATTGTTGGAACTATAATTATTGTCTTATGCAGTGTAGATTTTGGAATTTATTGTATGATATCTTTGGTATAAAAAAAAATAAAAAAATTTTAAAAAAGTGGTTGACAAATTGGACAACATAATATAGAATATTACTTGCGTCACAGGTAAAGCGCAGAAAAATCTGGAAGTAATCCGGGGTGTGGCTCAGTTTGGCTAGAGTACCTGATTTGGGATCAGGGGGTCGCAGGTTCGAATCCTGTCACCCCGATTGGTGACGCATAATTTAATAAAGGAAGCATAGATTAGAGCTTTCAATATATGCGGGTGTAGTTCAATGGTAGAACACCAGCCTTCCAAGCTGGATACGTGGGTTCGATTCCCATCACCCGCTCTTATATATGTGCCAGTAGCTCAGTTGGATAGAGCAACGGCCTTCTAAGCCGTGTGTCGGGGGTTCGAATCCCTTCTGGCACGTTGTATTACAATAGCTATATACTTATTTTGTTTATTATATATGGTGGGTATGGCGCAGTTGGTTAGCGCGCCAGATTGTGGCTCTGGAGGCCGAGGGTTCGAATCCCTCTATCCACCTTTGTAATCCTTGTTATTTTAACAGGGATTTTTTTCTACTAAATATTGGGCTATCGCCAAGCGGTAAGGCACAGGACTTTGACTCCTGCACTCGTGGGTTCAAATCCCGCTGGCCCAGTTATAAAAACACTTGGAATTATTAGCTTCCAGGTGTTTTTTAATTTCTAAAACACTTCAAAAAACGTCCTTGGTAGACATTTTGGTAGACATTCTGGCTGGCATTTCAAAAACCTTTGTTATAATGAAGCTTTGGTATACAAATTTTATATTGTTGCATTTAGCAGACATCTGGCAGAATAGAAAGGATGTAAAGGATATGGCAAGAAAAGTAGTAGAACGTAACATTTCATATGATGATATCAGAAAAAAATATTATGTTAATCTGGATTATGGCATTATTGATGGAAAAAGAAAGAAGAAAACAGAGATATTTACTAAAAAGTCAGAAGCAAAGCGCAGATTAACAGAGTTCCAGCACCAAAAAAACACAACTGGAGTAGCAGCTCCGTCTGATGATACACTAGCTGACTGGCTGGATTACTGGTTGGAAAATATTGTAAAAATTAATAATGAGGTTACTACCTATGAATCATATAAGAATATAATAAAATATCTTAAAGCTGATATGGGTGGAATAAAGCTTCAAAAACTTACTGCAAGAAGAATACAGCAGTATTATAATGATAGAATCCAGGGCAAAGACGGAACAAAGTTATCAGGGAATACAGTAAAAAAACACCATACACTCTTAAAAACTGCATTAAAACTGGCTGTGAAACAAGGTATCATTTATAAAAATCCTGCTGATATGGCAGAACCGCCAAAGTACACTAAACCAGAAATTTCAGTTTATAGTGTAAAGGAAATTAAGCAGTTATTTGGTGTTGTAGAAGATGATATTATTTTAAAAACTGCTGTTTCACTAGCGGCATTATTAGGTCTGCGGCGTGAAGAAATCTGTGGGCTTAAATGGTCTAATGTGGATTTTGCAACTAAAGAAATACATATAATAGAAGCAAAAACTATTGCAGGTTCGGATGTAATAGAAAAAAGCACTAAAAATTCTTCTTCTAACAGGACATTATATATGGATGATTATTTATGCCAGATATTATCAGAGATTAAACAGCAGCAAATAGAAAACAAAAATTTTTTGGGTGACAGATACAATGAAAATGATTATGTAGAAGTAGATGAAACTGGCAAGCCAGTTAATCCAGGCTATCTGTCCTCCCGTTTCCGCAAGTGCATTGTTACTAATGAACTGCCACATATTACATTACATGGATTAAGACATTCTGTTGCATCAATAGCAAATGAAGCTGGAGTAACATTATTTAACATTAGTAAAATGCTTGGACATAGCAGTCCAGATGTTACTGGAAAAGTCTATACCCATTTATTTGATGAAACCAATAAGGAAGCCTTTGGTAAAATAGCCAAAGCTTTGAAATAATAAATGTATGTATACACACCAGATAAATTTCTAAAATAGGATATAACTTAAATAAGAGGGAAAATAAAGTAATATGACTTATTTTCCCTCTGTTATTATATATGTGTCCATAAACCTGTTTATAAAAAGCAATATTCAGGAATAATAGATAGATTTTTCTATAAAATCCATCAATGCCTCCCTTGTAATCCTGTATCTGCCTTTAATAGTAAAAGATGAAAGATATCCATTCTGTAGCAGCTCCAGTATAGTATTTTTTGACACTTTTAATATTTCTTGTGCCTCCTTGCGTGTCATAACAGGAGGTATATCATTCATAAATACATTCATAAACAATCCCTTTCATGGAATAAAAAATGGTGGTTACAGGTTTTATATGGTTTATACCAGTCTGTATCTGGATTAATTACTTGTTTAGATTTGCTATCATGTTATTCATTACAAAACATTCTTTTTTATAAAAACATATACCATATTTAAGTATATCAGTATAACCTTCTTCTATAATATCATTATCATAGTGAAGCCTTTCTATCTGTTCCAGTGCTTCCATACAGCCTTTTTCCAGTTTGTTTATGTTGTCTGCTACTTTAAATTCAAGTATGATTGCCCTGCCCTTGCGTATTCTTTTTGTTTTAAGGGTTAAGTCATACCTCCCGTTGCCGCTTTCCCTGTTGGATTTTATAATATATTTGTTGTTATGCCTTAAAAGCCCTGTAATAAAACCGTGGTAATAATCTTCCTTGTAGTCATAAAAGCTTATTGTGTCCATAAGCTGTCCTGTTATAATATCTGATGCTGTTTCACAGTCACCTTCTTCAAATGCTTTTACCAGCCCTGATAAATCCTGTTTTCCAATACATTGCAGAAACCATTCCCGTATATTGTTTTTATATATATATGAAATTTCTTCATTTGGTATTTTCATTGACAGGTATATCTGCTGCTCCATAAAACTTCTTTCTACAGTTTTAAGATATCCTGTAAAAAACAGGAAATTCCATAAATTGTCCTGGGATTTATAAATATCCCCATAGGTAATATCTTCATGTACTGGTTTTTCTATTGTACCGCCTGCAATAATCCTTTCAAGTTCCTGCTTTGTATTATCATCTGCATTTTCAATTAATTCACGTACAATACTATTGGAAGATGTATTAGACCAGTATGGTTTTGGAAATTCAGTATTCCTGTGGGATATATCATAAATATAATTTATTACACTCCAGGGATTATATACCTCTGTATTTCCGAAAAGATATCCGTCATACCAGCTTTTTATTTCATCTCTTCTTTGTATTATACCATAATCTTCAAGAAAACTGTCAACTTCATTCTGTGTAAACCCAAAATATTCTGCATAGCTTTCATCTAATACAGAAACTACCTTTAAATTATTAAGCCCTGTAAATATGCTTTCCCTGCTGATACGTAAACAGCCTGTGATTACAGCAAATTTAAGACTTTCATTTGTTTTTAGCGCAGATTCAAAAAATGAACGTATGAAAGAAACCATTTCATCATAAAAACCATTGAAATAAGCATTTTCAAGTGGTACATCATATTCATCAACCAGTATGATTACTTTCTGTTTATGGTATTTTTCAAGACACTCTGATAAAAACTGTATTGATGTAGCATAGTCTGATGGTTCTGCTTTTTGTTCTATAAATGAATTAAAGCATATCTTTTGTACTGGCAGCAGGGCTTTGCTGTTAAGTATATAGCTGTGTCTTATAAATTCTTTTGCAATATTTTGTTGCAGGATTTTATATGCCATTTCATATGTTGGCTGTTTAGCAGATTTTAAGGACAGGAATATTACAGGGTATTGTCCTATATGTTTTGTATATTCTTCCCCTGCTTCCATAATCTTTTTACCTTGGAAATATACAGAATTATCTGCCACTGTTCCATCTGGAAGTATTTCTTTTTCAAAAAAAGTTTTTAACATGCTCTGGGCTAATGTTTTTCCGAACCGCCTTGGACGTGTAAATAATGTAACTGTATTCTTTTGCACCAGTAAATCACGTATTAGAAGTGTTTTATCTATATAATAATATTCCTCACTTATCATCTGTTTATAAAATTCTACCCCTATTGGTATTGGTTTTATATACTGCATATTGGATACCCCCTTTTCTGGCTGGTTTAATCATATCATATATATGTTACAGGGAAAAGCATTTCTTTATAAGAAAGATATTTATATTACGTATAGGAACATCTGTATGGATTTTCAGTTTTGGTTTTCATTGTGCTGGTCATAGTTTTATGATAATATATTACATATATGCGGAAAGCATTTTTATAGACATATTTTATTTCGTTAATTTTGTATCTGGCTGGTCTGTTAATATTAAAAATTTTTAAAATAGTTTCCATATAGACATATTTTGTCTATGTAGTATGATATAATATGTATAAAAATGGAGGTAGATATTATGAAGGATGGCAGCAAAGTCACCAGAGTACTTAATATTTATAATGAATTTAAAAGTGGAAAAGTTGTCTATAAACCGTATGAAGCAAATAAATATAGAGTAGATGAAAGGACTATACAAAGGGATATAGAGGATATCAGGGATTATTTAGAAATTAAGAACGATGATGATAGTATATTAAATTCTATTGTTTATGACCGTACTATAAAAGGGTATTATATGGAGGAGGAGTATAAAAAGAACAGACAGAAACTTAGCAATAGTGAATTGCTTGCAATATGTAAGATACTGCTTGACAGCAGGGCTTTTGTTAAAGATGAAATGGATAGTATACTTAATAAACTAATTAATTGCTGCCTGGATGAAAGCGGACAGGAAATAATAAAAGAAATGGTTGCTAATGAGAAATATCATTATATTGAGTTACAACACAAAACAAGGTTTTTAGATACATTATGGCAGATTGGACAAGCAATAAATGAGCAAAGATATATTGAAATTAGTTACATAAGGACGAAAGATAAGAAATTAGTAAACCGCAAGTTAAGACCATCTGCAATTATGTTTTCGGATTTTTATTTCTATGTGGTTGCATTTATTGATGATAAAGATGTCAGAAAAGATTTTGATGTAATAGATGATGCCTTTCCTACAATTTACCGTATAGACCGTATTAAGGGTTTATCAGTTTTAGATGAGAAATTTAAAGTGGTTTACAGCAGCCGTTTTGAAGAAGGTGAGTTCCGTAAACGTGTCCAGTTTATGTATGGTGGCAGGTTAAAAAGAATTAAGTTTAAATATTTTGGTTGTTCTGTGGAATCAATATTAGACAGGCTGCCAACCGCTAAAATACTGGCTGAGGAAGAAGGTGTCTATACAATTTCGGCTGAGGTATTCGGAAATGGAATTGATATGTGGCTTAGAAGCCAGGGAAATCTTATTGAAGTAATTAATAATTAAATTATAGATAGGATTATTACTATTTGATAATTTATAAAAAACGGAGGACTTAAAATGGATAAAGCCATAATTAATATTATATATACAGATAGTTTGGAATCTATATTGGTAAAAGGTGAAGAGATGGAAGATATTTCTTCTATTCAGGACATACCAATTCCAGAATGGTTTTCAGAATTAGATGACCGTAGTGGATGGGGAGGATTAATAGAAGAAATTCATAAAATGCTTGGTGATGAAAATGTAGACCTTAGTTTTGATTTTAGTGGTCCTTATGAAAGCAGTTGTATTTTTAAGCAATGTTTAAAAGAACATGGGTTTGGTGAAGATGCTTTATCACCAGAAGAAATTACGAAAAATAACATTGAGGATGCAGAAAAGGCTGAACATCGTGGATTCTATAAAGAAGCTTTGAAGCATTATACCAACGCAGCAGAGTTTGGAAACTCTGCTGAAGCACAATATAAAGTGGCACAATATTACTATTATGATGATATTAATAAAAGATTAGATATTAGTTTTGACGAGGATGTTGTAAATAAAGCTATTGACTATTATGAACAGGCAGCAGAACAAGGGTATACTAAGGCGGGATATCGTTTATTTGAAATTTTTTCCAGTGGGGAAAAGGGAGTCAGGGAGGATTGGACAGAAGCATTTAAATGGTTAAATGAGTATTCAGACCAAGAAGATAGTGAAGTACAGGATAACTTGGGTGATTGCTATTATAATGGAAATGGTGTTGAACAAAATTACGAAGAAGCCGTAAAATGGTATAAAAAGGCAGCAGAACAGGGAAATAGTTATGCACAGTATAGCTTAGGTGCTTGCTATTATAATGGATATGGAACTGAAAAAGATTATGAAAAAGCTGTAAAATGGTTCAGAACAGCAGCAGAACAGGATAATAGTGAGGCACAGTGTAACTTAGGTGATTGTTATTATTATGGAGATGGTATTGAACAAAATTATGAAGAAGCTGTAAAATGGTTCAGAATAGCAGCAGAGCAGGGGAATAGTGAGGCACAGTATAAATTAGGTTTTTGCTATTATAATGGATATGGAACTGAAAAAGATTATAAAGAAGCTGTAAAATGGTTCAGAATAGCAGCAGAGCAAGGAAATAGTGAGGCACAGTATAAATTAGGTCTTTGCTATTATAATGGATATGGAACTGAAAAAGATTATAAAGAAGCTGTAAAATGGTTCAGAACAGCAGCAGAACAAGGGAATAGTGATGCACAAAATAAATTAGGTTTTTGCTATGAAAATAGTTATGGAGTTGAAAGGGATTATGAAAAAGCTGTAGACTGGTATAAAAAAGCAGCAGAGCAGAATAATATTGAGGCATATAAGAATCTGGGATTTTGTTATGGAAATGGCTATGGAGTTAAAAAAGATGATAATGAATCTTTAAAATACTATATCAAGGCAGCGGAACAGGGAAATGTTGAAGCACAAAATATTTTAGGATTTTGCTACTATAATGGCTATAAAGTTGAAAAGAATTATGAAAAAGCAATGTACTGGTATACAAAAGCAGTGGAACATGGAAATATAGAAGCAAGGAACTTGATTAAAAAATTAAATATAAAGAACAGTGATGATGCACAGTATAAATTAGGTGATTGTTATTATTATGGAGATGGTGTTGAACAAAATTATGAAGAAGCTGTAAAATGGTTCAGAACAGCAGCAGAACAAGGGAATAGTGAGGCACAGTATAAATTAGGTTTTTGCTATTATAATGGATATGGAACTGAAAAAGATTATAAAGAAGCTGTAAAATGGTTCAGAACAGCAGCAGAACAAGGGAATAGTGATGCACAGTATAAATTAAGTGATTGTTATTATGATGGAAATGGTGTTGAACAAGATTATGAAGAAGCTGTAAAATGGTATAAAAAAGTAGCAGAACAAGAAGATAGTGAGATGCAAAATAACTTAGTTGCTTGCTACATAGAAGGTTATGGAGTTGAAAAGAATTATAAAGAAGCTGTAAACTGGTATAAAAAGGTAGCAGAACAAGGGGATAGCGAGGCACAGTATAAATTAGGTATTTGTTATTATTATTATGGTTATGGAATTGAAAAAGATTATAAAGAAGCTGTAAAATGGTTTAGAAAAGCAGCAGAACAAGGAAATAGTGGTGCACAATATAACTTAGGTGTTTGCTATGAAAATGGAAATGGAGTTGAAAAAAATATTGAAACAGCATTTGCATGGTATAAAAAAGCAGCAGAACAAGGAAATAGTGGTGCACAATATAACTTAGGTGTTTGCTATGAAAATGGAAATGGAGTTGAAA
>VSNJ01000002.1:0-33023 GCA_009774235.1 Lachnospiraceae bacterium | reverse complement strand
GGTGTTTGCTATGAAAATGGAAATGGAGTTGAAAAAAATATTGAAACAGCATTTGCATGGTATAAAAAAGCAGCAGATAATCCATTGGCTAGTAAAGATGCCTGCTTTAAACTTGCTGAAACATATTATGGCCAGATAGATTCTAATGGAAATGTGCGTTCAGGGGGTATTATAGCGGCTTCAGTATTAATTCCAGTAACTAATTGGTTTACTATACCAGCCGCACTTGTTGGTTCTGCCATATTAAAGAGAAAAAAATATAAGGCATTTCTTAAAACAGATGCTGGAAAGGATATGCTTCAGTATTACCGTAAAGCGGCTGGTTTAGGACACGAAAAGGCACAAGACAGGGTTAAGAAACTAGAGAAGTATTTGTAAAGGGGGCTGTTTTTTTGAATAATGATATTGATAACCGTAGCAAAGAGGAGCTTGAATATGCAGTTACTTTAGCACAGCATACTGTTTATAAAAAATACCTTACTGAACTTAGAAAGTATCCGTTGGTTAAGCCTGGTGATGCTTTTTTAGATGAAAATGCGGGAGATAACCTGCGTTTTATATGCATGGAAGAACTAACTTACAAAAAAGGAGAAGATATTTTTCAAAAACTTTCTACAGTTTATCATGCAAGCATGTCTTTAGGATGCAATTTAGTTGTAATGGTTGATGTAGAAAAAATTGGTGCACCTGCAAAGATTTATATTGGAGTAAGGAATGAATGGGGAAAAGATAGCCAGAATCTAGGGATTTCCTTTAGAACCTTAAAAAGTGGTATAAAAAGTAATTTCCCAGGAACTATATTTAGAGATATGCCTTCACAGAAGGAAATGCCTGAACTGGTGGAAAATATTTTTTTTGGAAAAGGAGCTGCAAAATATATTTCTTCTGTTTCTTGTGTGGCATCTATACGTGATAAATCTAAAACTGAAAATAAAAGTTTTGTCCAAGGACTTGAACGTTTTATTGATGCCATGCGTGGACATACATATACTGCTATTTTTCTTGCAGAACCAATAACTATAGATGAACAGATATCTATTAGAAACGGATATGAAAGTTTGTATAGTACATTATCCTCCTTTAGGAAAAGTGTGTGGTCATATAATGAAAATGAAAGTACATCTGTAATGGAAAGTCTGAGTAAGGGTGTTTCTAAGGCTGTAACAGTTGGAACAAGCCATACCCAGGCTCATACAATTCATGCTGGAGTAAACATGGGGATTAATTCTTCTAAATCAAATAGCCATACAGATTCTTGTACAAAAACTGACAGTATTACAAAACCATCAAAAGCAGCAATAGCAGGACAAGCATTATCAAGTGTAGGTAACGGAATTGCTTTTATTGGAAAGATTGCAATGCTAGCAAACCCTGTAATTGGCAGTACAATTATAGCTGCCAGTAAGGCAGCATCATTTACTGGCAATATAATGCAAAAGAGTAGCCAATCACAATCCATATCTAATGCTATTTCTGATACTATTGGAGAAACTTCGGGAATGAACGGCGGTTTAAATGCTGGTTATGCACGGACTGTTTCTGATGGAACATCACACAGTGAAACAAAAACTGACAGTAAAACAGAAACATTTAGTGAAACAAAAACAAATGGAACTGGCCGGACTCTGCAAATTGAAAATACTAATAAATCCATAGAAGAAATGCTAAAACGGATTGAAGAACAGCTTAAACGAAGCCAGGAGGGTGAAGATTATGGTGCATATAGTTGTGGTGCATACTTTTTATCTGGAAAAGAAGACAGCAGTATCCTTGCTGCAAATACATACAGGGCATTAATGCTTGGAGAAGGTTCTTCTGTAGAGAATGGAGCTATTAATACATGGAATATAATTGATGAACCTGAAAAAGTTAATGGAATCAAGCAATACCTTTCCAGATTTGTCCATCCTGTTTTTGCTTTATCAATTTCAAAAGAAACTGATAATACACAAGACTTTATAACCTATACACCAGGTACTATTGTAAGCGGACTGGAATTGCCATTACATCTGGGACTGCCTACAAAATCTGTATATGGGCTTCCTGTAATTGAACATGCAGAGTTCGGGCGTAATGTAGCCTATAAAACAGGATTTACAGATTCAGATAAAGATATAAAAAGAATCAAGCTTGGAAATATATATCACATGGGACAGATTGAAAAAAAGGCATCTGTTAATATAGATGTACAGACCCTTTCTTCCCATACATTTATTACAGGTTCAACAGGCTCTGGAAAATCTAATACTATTTATACTCTGTTAGAAAGACTTACAAAAGAAAATGTAAAATTTCTTGTTGTAGAACCAGCAAAAGGTGAGTATAAAACTATACTTGGCACAAGAAATGACGTTGCAGTTTATGGAACAAATCCTAAACTGGTAGATTGGGAAATGCTTCACATTAACCCTTTTAGTTTTCCACCAGATATCCATGTTCTTGAACATATGGACAGGCTTGTTGAAATTTTCAATGTATGCTGGCCAATGTATGCTGCAATGCCAGCAGTGTTAAAAGATGCTATTGAACGTTCTTATATTGTTGCAGGATGGGATTTGGTAAATTCTACAAATAAATATGATGATGCTTTATTTCCTACATTTATAGATGTACTTATACAGATAAAAAAAGTGCTTGAAGAAAGTGATTATTCAGATGATAATAAGGGTGACTATACAGGTTCTTTGGTAACAAGGATAAAATCCCTTACTAATGGAATTAATGGTCTGGTATTTACAGCAGATGATATACCTGGTTCACAGTTGTTTGATGAAAATGCTATTGTTGATTTAAGCAGGGTAGGTTCATCAGAAACAAAGGCATTAATAATGGGATTGCTTGTTCTAAAATTGCAGGAGCACCGTATGCAGTCTTCTAAACCAAATGAGAAACTTCATCATGTTACAATACTGGAAGAAGCACATAATTTGTTGAAAAGAACATCTGCCGAACAGCCAGCAGATGGTGCTAATATGTTAGGTAAATCTGTAGAAATGCTGGCAAATTCTATTGCTGAAATGAGAACATATGGGGAAGGGTTTATTATTGCTGACCAGTCCCCTGGATTGCTTGATATGTCCGTAATCAGAAATACTAATACTAAAATCATACTAAGATTACCAGATTTTTCTGACAGGGAACTTGTAGGAAAAGCTGCAGGGCTGGATGATGACCAGATTGTTGAATTAGGACGGCTTGAAAAAGGTGTAACAGCAATTACGCAAAGCGGATGGTTAGAGCCAGTTTTATGTAAAGTAGATAAGTATGAAGAAGATGGTGAAACATCCTGTTGCCAGGAGAAAGAGAAACGTTTGCAAAAAAGAATAAATAATGAAGAGTATAATGATATTGGACACTCTCTTTTAGAATGTATTATGAATAAAGAATTGTACCGTAAGGGTGACAGGATTGATATTAAAAGGTTAAGAAAAGCCATTATCCATTCAAGGCTGGAAACAATAGTTAAATGTGAGTTTATAGAATATATAACTGCTGAT
The DNA here is from genome assembly GCA_009774235.1 of Lachnospiraceae bacterium. Lineage (GTDB taxonomy): Bacteria > Bacillota > Clostridia > Lachnospirales > Lachnospiraceae > Butyribacter. Next base: position 29,526 of record VSNJ01000002.1, on the reverse strand, counting down.
GCTGACAGGGCTGTAGAGTCATTGCGTAAACTTATTTATGATTTCTTAAAAGCTGGACAGGCAATACATGAGGCAAGGAATTGTGAAGAAATTACAGAGTGGCTGGATATAGTTACAGAAAGGCTTAATCCATCTGTTAAGGGTTATTCAGCTGAACAGGTTGATTTGGTTATTGCATTAATTATTTATGAACATACAATAAGGGATAGCTCATATAATGGCATTTTATGCAAATATACAGAATTGTACCAGGAAAAGGGAGGTATTCTATAATGCAAGAAATTAGAATGAAACTGGAGAAGCCAGAAGTATTGTTTTCACAGCCGGAGGGGTATACAAAAATAAAGCCAGAGGGAAATATTGGGGTTGAAGATGCAAGAAGTTTATGGGACAATTTATTTAATGATATGCTCAAAGATTCTAATAATACAATTGAAAAAAGTCATATGGTATCAGGTTATATGAATATTAAACCAGAAATGGCTGGACAAGAAATATCTTATAATAACAAGAAAAATCCTTTAAATATCAATTCTTTGGAAAAAGTATTTAAATCTGATAACTTATCTGGCAAAGATATACAAAATAAGGAGGGGCTGACAAAAGAAGAAAAAGAAATTATAAAAGAAGAATCAGGCTGGCCTGATGAAATAGTAGATGCTATAAAAAGTATGGAAGAATATGAGATATATAAAAATGCTGGTCTGCATGAAGGGGAAATTAATGGCAGAAAGTGTCTTTTGAAAGATATTGACCTTGATTATGTTGATAAAAGAACTGGCATGACAAACCGGGAATTGATGGAAAAGGGACTTTCTCCAATTGATTCAAAGACTGGTGAACGTATAGAATTACACCATTTAGGACAGGAATTTGATAGTCCTTTTGTAGAACTTTGTGCAGATAGTGAACATGGTGATGGTAATCATAAAATCCTTCATACAAAGACTTCGGATAGCTGGAGAAATAATCCTAGCTTAAAAAGACAGTATCAAATAGAAAAAAGAAATCATTGGAAAACAAGAACACAATAAATAAATTATTATATAATATAGTCTATAAACAGCAGGATATATGTTTGAAACATATATCCTGCTGTATTTTTTTATGTAATTTCTATGTTTTCATTTATACATTATCTCTATGTAACAAATTAAATTATCACTGAAAGGGGATTTTATGAGGAACGTTTTATTCAAAACAGGAAAAATTGCATGGAAGGTACTGAAAGAAACAGCAGGAGGCATTGTAACGCTTATGTCATTTATAGAAGCAGTTGCAAAAAGGAAAGGAGGAAAGAAATAATGGCAGCAGAAGTTGAAACAATGTTTTTTACAGGCAGGGAAAAACCCTGGCATGGCTTAGGCACAATGGTGGAAGATGCACCAGGTTCAAGGGAGGCGTTAATTGCAGCAGGTCTTGACTGGGATGTGGTACAGAAACCAGTGTTTACACAGGACGGGGTACAGGTTAAAGGTTATTATGCCAATGTAAGGGATTATGACAGCTCAGTCCTTGGCATTGTCACCAGCCGTTATAAAGTGGTGCAGAACAGGGATGCCTTTGCATTTACTGATGGTCTTCTTGGGGAAGGTGTGCGCTATGAAACGGCAGGAAGCCTTATGGGAGGAAGGAAGACATGGATTTTAGCAAAACTCCCGGAAAAGTACATAATACAGGGGGAACAGATTATGCCATACCTTGTGTTTTCAAACACACATGATGGTTCAGGGGCTATAAAGATTGCAATGACGCCTGTCAGGGTGGTCTGCAATAATACACTCAACTTTGCCCTGGAAAATGCAGACCGTATATGGTCAGTACACCACACAGGCGATATTGCTGCAAAGCTTGAAGATACAAAGGAAACCATATACAAGGCAGAAGAATACATGTCAGAACTTGGAAAAACGTTTGATGTGCTTTCAAAGAAAAAGCTTACAGATGCAGCAGTAAAAGAATATATTTCCATGCTGCTGCCTGTCCAGGAAAATGTGTCACAGACAACAGAGAAAAATGTACTCAGACAGCGTGAAGACATAATGCTGCGTTATAAATATGCACCAGATTTAAAAGACATGCCAGGGAACTGTTACCGTTTTATAAATGCAGTTTCCGATTTTGCAACACATTCAAAACCATTGCGTGAAACAAGGAATTACAGGGAAACACTGTTTAACAAAACAATGGAAGGAAACCCTGTGACTGACAAGGCTTTTAAGCTTGTTATGGCAGCATAAGAATACATGGATATGGGAAATGGAGGAAAAAATATGCAGGGGACAGAAGGGTTTGCAGAGGAAACAGCCAGTGTTTTAAGGAAGAAACTTGGCAATGGGTATAAAGTAAGAAAACTTACTGTAGAAAAAATAAATAAAGGTAAAGTTTATGCACTTTTAATAACAGACGGGGAAAACATGGTTTCACCAGCTTTTTACCTTGAAAGTTTTTACAGCAGGCATATTTCATACGGGTATACTGCTGCCGAAACAGCAGAAAGCATTATAAAGGAATATAACAGCATAGAAGGGCTTATTAAAGAGGACAGAAACCTTGCATTAAACCTTTCCAGAAAGGAATGGGTAAAAGAGAGGCTGTTCCTGGTATTAATTAACAAGGACAAAAACAAAGATTTCCTCAGTGATGCAGTATATTCAGAATATGCAGGTCTTGCACTGGTACTGTATGTGCTTGCAGGAGATGGCATGGACGGCATGGCTAAAATTAAAGTTACAAAAAGCATGTGCAGGGGCTTTGGATGGGATGAAAAGGATACTGCCAGTTATGCACTGGAAAATACAGCCAGGCTTTTACCTGTGGGATTATGCCCGTTAGAGAAATTAATAAACAGGCTTTTAAACCCGAAGGATGGAGGTGTGCAGCCAGCAGGCGGCAGTATCCCAGGCTGTAAAGGGGAATGGCTTGTAATGTCAAACCAGAAAGGGATATACGGTGCAGCAGCAATATTTTATCCAGGAATATTAAAGAGGCTTGCAGAAAGGAAAGGCACAAGCCTGTTCCTTATACCTTCAAGCATACATGAATTTATAATTATTCCTGACAATGGGTTATATAACCCCAGGGATTTGGAAGATATGCTAAGGGAAGTGAACCGTACAGAAGTTTCACTGGATGAAACCCTGTCAGATAATTTATATTATTACAGTTATGAAAAAGAGAAACTGTCAGTTTTAAATGCAGGGAATACAGAAACAGTTATTTTATAAGGAGGAAACAGTTTTATGTATAACATCATTGCAAAAACAAAAAATATGGAAAAACAGGAATGGTTAATGCTAAGGAAGAATGGCATAGGGGGTTCAGATGCAGGTGCAGTATGCGGCTTAAACCCTTATGTATCACCGCTTGAAGTATATGTTTCAAAAACATGTGAAAGTACAGGCGGGGAAACACCAGACAATGAAGCAATGCGTGAAGGCAGGGATTTTGAAGATTATGTTGCAAAAAGGTTTACAGAAGCGTCAGGGTTAAAGGTGAGGCGTGCCAATGTAATGTATGCAAGCAAAGAACACCCTTTTATGATAGCGGATGTGGACAGGATTGTTACAGGCAGGGAAAACGGAATAACAGGGCTTGAGTGCAAAACAGCAAGCCCTTACAGTGCAGAAAAATGGAAGGACGGTAAAATACCAGCACATTACATAATGCAATGTTACCATTACATGTCTGTACTTGGCGCACAAGCATGGTATATAGCTGTAATGGTATATGGCAGGGAATTTAAATATATGAAAATTGAACGTGATGAAGAAATAATACAGCAGCTCATAAGGATTGAAGAAAATTTCTGGAAGCATAATGTAATGGAAAAAATAATGCCAGAACCAGATGGTTCAGAAGCAGCGGAAGCATTTATAAACAGGCATTTTGCAGAAAGCAGGGAAGAACTTTCAATACCACTTGCAGGTTTTGATGAAAAACTCCGCAGGAGAGAAGAAATAGCAGGGCTTATAGACCAGCTTGGTACTGAAAAGAAGAAGATTGAACAGGAAATAAAAACTTATATGGATAAGGCAGAATATGCAGAGAATGAAAATTTCCTTGTTTCATGGAAAAACAGCACTACAAACAGGATAGACACAAAAAAGCTTAAAGCCGAAATGCCAGATATTTATGCCAGGTTTTTAAACACTGTAAAAAGCAGGAGGTTTATTGTAAAGGCTGTATAAAAACAATACTTGAATGGCAGACAGCATCTTGTTATAATAATATTCAAAGTAAACCTGGTAATATTTAAAACAGGGGGTATCATTATGTCAAAAAGAAAAGAGATGGCAATGGCAATGCTTAAAGATATGCCAGAAGAAAAAATAGAGTTTGTAATAGAGTTTTTCCAGCAGTTAGAAACAATGACAGGAAGAAAGGAGAAAAAACTGACACCTAAAATAAAAGCTTTTAACCAGCTTGAGAATATAAGAAAAAACTTCCCTGAAAATATTGTTATTGATTATGACAGGGAATTAGCGGAGGCAAGGGATGAAAAATATAACAGTGCTGGCTGGTACAAATGTATTACTGGATTACCTTACTACAAGGAAGCCATATTTTAATGATTCATATGCTATACTCCTTATGTGTGCAGAAGAAAAGATAAATGGTTATGTTGCATTCCATTCAATACCTGATATTTATTATATTTTAAGAAAAACGCATGATACAAGGGTAAGGAGGGAAATGTTACTTGGAATCTGCAATATATTAACTGTAACAAGTGCAAGCCATGAAAGTGTTATAAGTGCAATAAAAAATGATATGTTTAAAGATTTGGAAGACTGTCTACAGGATAAGTGTGCAGCAGAGGTTAATGCAGACTATATAATTACAAGGAATATAAGTGATTTTAAAAGTTCAAAAGTAAAAGCTGTAACACCAGAACAGTTTTTAAGCATAACAGGGCAGTTGTAAAAAATTCAGTTGATAAAAATAAACAATAAAAACGCTGGTTTAGTTAAACTGGCGTTTTTATTGTTGCAGTTATAATGAAATGGAGGGAATATATGGCAAATAAAACCATACGCCTTTTAAGGGCAGATGAGATTGAGTGCAGGGTATCATCTATAAGTAAAAATGGTGTGAGCCTCCTGCTTTACAAAGATGCAAGGGTAGACCAGAGGATACTTGATGAAACATTTGGCATATTCGGCTGGAAAAGAAGCCACCAGTGTATTGATGGCAATCTGTATTGTACAGTGGAAGTTTTTGATAAAGAAACAGGGATATGGGTTTCAAAGCAGGATGCAGGAAGTACAGGCAAATCAGAAAAAGAGAAAGAAAAATCACAGGCATCAGATTCTTTCAAGCGTGCGTGCTTTAACTGGGGCATTGGAAGGGAACTTTACACAGCACCTTTTATATGGATACCAGCAGGAAGGGCAGAAATACAGGAACGAGGCGGAAAGTTTTACTGTAATGACAGTTTTTCAGTTACAACAGTTTCTTATAATAAAGAACGTGAGATAACAGGGCTTTCAATAATAAATAGTAAATACAAAGTGGTTTATGTCATGGGTGCAGACAACAGTGTACAGAACGTTTCATCAACACAGATGGCTTCACTTAAAAAAGAACTTGCAAGGACAGGGGTAACAGCAGATGAAGTAAAGGAAAGATACCATGTCACAAGCCTTGAAAATATGCCAGATGATATTTACAAAAGGGTAATGTCAGCACTTTCAAGGACAAGGACAGAGGGTGTGGCATAGTACAGATGCCAGGAAAGTCTGCAATCCTGGTGTATTATTTTTATGGCTGTTTTTAAAAGGAGGCTGCTATTGATGAAACAGAGAATAAGTAAGAAAAATGAATGTAACAAAGATACAAAGCAGCTTGTAGAAAAAATTGCTAATGAATACAAGCTGTTTTATTATAGTATGATGGAAAAAGATAAAAATGAGATTTTTGAATCTTGTAATAAAATTAAATTTTATATTTGTGTATCTGAATATTTTGAGTGGAAGGAGGATATAGATAAAAAACATGTGGAGGCATTGAAAAACATTATACATCCACTGGAAGCATTATGGCAGTATTATCTTGACCATGAGTATATAAGAGCATCTACATGGGAGGATATAGATGAACTTTTAGCATGTTATTCTGACAGGTTATGTGCAGATATATTATCTGCTGGCATACCTGAATAATACCAAGTCATTATAAATTGTTTTGGATTTTATATAAATTGTAGTGGAACGCATAAAGTATGTTCCACTACAACTATTAAAGTCCAGTGTTCCAGTTAATACATTTTTAAGTAATATTGTTCCAATGTTCCAGTTAATATTATTCTTTTAATTATATTATTTACATATATTATAATAACAATCCTTTTTAGTAATATAAAGATATTTATATATTGGAACACTGGAACATTAATAGATTATACATATTTTCATTATTCCTCATTATTCTTATTTTTATTTCTTTCTTTACTTCTTCTTTTTGCAGTTCTATCTCCACAAAGCTTACAACAAAATTTTTTTCTTTCATTTGAAACAGGACATGCAAATATTGCCTGGCACCGGTCATTTGCACATCTCTTAAGTTCATTGTCACCAGTATAATGGAAGTAAAATAAAAAAAATATAGCCGTTATAGGTGAGAGAAACTTATAATTATTATCTTCTTTAAATGAAGTAATATTTACATTTTGTAGATAAAAGTTCATACACTGTTCAACTGTATCTGAAAGTAAATTAATTAATTTATCCTTTATAATATAAAGAAGGCTATTTTTTAATTTGCAAAATTGTTTTAATTTAGTATTGTTTTTGATTTCAATATCTCCTTTGCTATTACAATATTTTATAAGATCATATAACGAAAACACCATAAGGGTAAAAGATTCGTTATCACCATTTTCAATTTTCTTCTTATACTTTTCCAAATATTTTTTAAATTCTGCATCAAAATCTAAATAGTTTTTATTTTTATCAACTATTTTATTTTTTGCTATATCACTATTTATAATTTTATATCTTAAATGTAGTTGTGGATAATTTAAGAATACATTAGTATCTTCCAAATCATCACGCAAGGTTTCTAAATTCAAAATATCATTATTATAATTAACCATTATATTAGAATATAGAAAAACTAACTGTTCAATAGGTTTATATTCAAAATTTTTGATTTTTTTAATTTCTTGAAGCTCATATTTAATTTCACTCAATAATTCTATTTCTTTTTGATAGAAAGAAAAATAATCATAAACCATATAATCGTATATATAAGCTTTGTTTGTATTTAAAGAGTAATTATTAAGAATAATATTATAATCATGGTATAAAGTTAATAGTGGCTTAATATTATCTTTATTGATGCTGAAATGGCAATGGATACCCTCATTAATATTATATAATTTATAATTTTCAGTATAAACATATGGATTGAACAAAGCACCATATTTTTTAGTAAAACTAATAACTTTTTCAAGTGTATCTGCCTTAGCCAGTTCTGCATATATAGGCTGTTCTAAAGTTCCATTCTCTGTATCTAATATAGTTATTTCTTTACTTGGTATTTGACCATATGCATTCACCGGGTTTTCTTTCCTAATCGATTTGATAACGTAATCATATATATTTTCTTCTGTTTCATCAGCTTCACTTTCATCTACAAAAAAATCATCATCTTTCTCCAATAAATTAATATCGTATTCATAAAAATATTCGTTAATTGATTTTGTATCATATTCATATAGATATTTATTATCAGACTTTATATTATTATACAAATATCTGTCAATTGGATTAGCATTATTATGTGAATAATCTTCAACCTCTTCAATATTATATTCTTCAGGAAAAAATGGGATTTTATATAATTTATATTCTTCTGATATATAATTTTTAAATGATATTTTCATAATAAAAATTTCCTTTCCTTCTTATATATGTATATTTATCTAATGGCATTGCTTAATAATATAAAATTAAAAATTTATACATTCAGTATTTTAATAAATTATAATTTATATAGTTACAATACAATTATACATCAATAGACAAAAAATAATTGCCTCAGACTTTTTATATTATACCATAAACAAATACATTATTTAATATTTTTGGAAAAAGATTTTCAATCAGGATTATATTATTCTCAAATATTTTTTCTGGTTTATGCAAGTGGTAGATATAAAGTAGATGTATTATTACCCGGTAAAATTATTTATACTAAATCTTGCAAATGATGCAAAGGCAAAAACTTATTTATGTCAAAGTATATACAATATATGGTAGTGTAACAATATTTTTATACCTAATATTGATGCCGCTTGGATGAAAATAACCTTTTGCCATTAGCATAATCATATATAAACGTTGAAAGGGGAAAATATTATGAATGAAACAAAAAATACTAAAATGGATTTGTATGATAATAAGGAGGTATACAAAAAAATTGCTAAAAACAGACTTGATAAGTATATGTGCAAAGCAGTACAAAAAAAATATAATCAAAATGAACTTATTATCAAAAACGGGGAAGCTTTATTATCAATTTCAGGGTCAAATAGCTTATGTAAAAAAGTAGAAGGATATTTAAAATTACCAGGCACAAATATTATTACGAATATTGATATTAAACAGTCCGAATTAGTTTTACTATTACCAGGCAAGAATAAATTAATTATGCCTTATAATAATAATTCTGAAATTATATGCAGAGGATACAAAAAAGATAATTTAAAAGATTTTATGCTGCTTCTATATGCGGAAACAGAATTAGATTATTTACTTGTAATAGATATTACTAATGGTGATACATTGCCATTATCTTTCCAAGGGGATTCAGATAATAACCATAATGCTAAAATTTTGTATGACCAATTTAAGTATGCTATTGAAAAAGAAACAAATATTTTAGAACCAATGATAGGAAATATAGAAGGGAGAGGACAGTATGAGTAAAAAAGGTATTCCCAATATTAATGAATTGATTAATGAAAGTATTCTAGAACGTAATGAATTAGAAAAGTGTTCTTTTAATTCTGTAAATTCTAAAGGAATACAAGATATAGAAAAATATTTGAAAAAACGTATGAAAACTTCGGATAAAGAATTATATAAAAATCCTGTTATTAATAAAATTGATTATAAAAATAAAGAAAAAACTAAAAAATCTAAAACAGATGTATCAAATGATACTTGTATTATAGATGGCTATAATTCTAAAAACAGATATGAAAGTAAGCAAAAACATGAAGAATATAATAGTAAAAAAAGTGTATATAGTACTAGTCCAGACTTTAAAGAAGTAAGGATGCAGGAAATTGAAGAGATTATAATAGAAAAAGCTAATATCTGTATTATATATGGAAACTTATGTATATGGAATGGACACTATTACCGCCAGCTTAACCGCCAGCAATTCGCACAAGAAGTAAGAAAATTAATTCCTCCTGATAAACAAAAACAAATATCAAGGTATAGCAGAATAAATGAAGCATATGAATACATGCTTGCTAATGATAGCATTAAAAATAAATTTACAGATAATCAAATTGCTGCTGCAAAAAGAATGATAGTCTTTAATAATGGCATATATGATGCAAAAAAGGGCAAATTACGTGAATTATCATCATTTTATCCTGTTATTTTCAAAGTTGATGCTGATTACAGGGGAGAAAGAAACTTAGATACAGAGAATATGGATAAAGTTATTAATAATGCGTCTGGAAATGATGAAGAAGTATTAGAATTATTTTACCAGGTATTAGGTTATATTATTTCACAGGGAATTGATGCCAAGAAATTTTTTGTCTTTGCTACAGCCTCTGATAGTGGGAAAAGCATTATTGGAGAATTTCTAGGGCGGCTGTTAGGAGAAGATAATATTGCAACTATTCCTTTAAATAATCTTGGTTCAAGGTTTGCTATTGGCAGTATACAAAATAAAATACTAAATTATAATATGGATTTACCTGACCAGGAATTAGATAATAATTCTGTTCAAAGACTGAAACAACTTACAGGAGATTCAAAAATAGACTGTGAAGAAAAATATGTACAAAGTAAAACCATAGAACACCACTGCAAGTTTCTCTTTGCCAGTAACCATTCGGTACGTTTAAAGTATAAAGACGACGCATTTTATGAAAGACTTGTACTTGTTCCATTTATTTATTCTACATGTAATGAAGAGAAAGATTATAATCTGCCCCAAAAACTGTGGAAAGAGCGCCATGCTATTGCAACTAAAGCAGCATTAGCATACCACCAGTTATATAATAATAATTATATTTTCAAAAAACCATATATAGCTGAAACAATGGTTAATAAATGGAGAAATGATGGCAATAATTACTTTTACCAAAAATTCTGGGAAGAAAGGTGTGAACTGGAATATGGACAATTTTTGCCAACAGATATTGCTTTTAAAGAGTTCCAGGACTTTTGTATGGAATATGGAAAGGTAATATCTAATGAAGAAAAAATAAATTTTTCAAAGACTTTCCGAAAGTTATTTAATCTGGAAAATAGTAAAAAGCGTGTAAGAGGGTATTCATCACCGGTTCATGGATATATTGGAGTAAAATTAAAGCAGGCTATTATAATTTAGTATTAAAATACAGATATTATACACTATCGCAGTTATGGTAACTCATGTAATTTAATTTACATATTATATATTTATATAGATATAGAAAGGGGGATTGTTATTATGGACAAAACAGTATACACAGTTGCAGAAGTACAAAAACTATTAGGAATTGGCAGAGGTTGTGCTTATCGTTTATGTAATGGACAAGCTTTTGTAGTAAAAAAGGTTGGGCGTAGCATTTTAATTCCTATTAAATCTTTTAATGAGTGGTTATATTCTGATAATAAGGAACTACCTGTATCTGAAGAAATTTAATAAATACCACTAGAGCAGAAAAATAATAAAAAATTATTGTGTTATGGGGAGCTGCGTCTGGTACACAGCTCCATTTTTAACATAATGGAGTTTATTTGTCCGTTCCTTGTTACAAAGATAAAACTAAATACAAATACAGGTGTAGAAATTGCATAATGAAACAAAATATGTTATTATAGACACATGTTCAGATTAGTTTAAAGTTATTTTAAGTGAGGTATAATTTTAAAAATTGTACAGATAAAAATATATGTTATCATATGTTGTCTTTAAAAGGAGGTGTTTCCATTATGACTGCAAAGGTTTTTCAAAATGGCGGATACCAGGCTGTAAGCCTGCCAAAAGAATATAATTTTGAACAGGGTGAGGTTACTATTAATAAGATAGGTGATATAGTATTTTTAATGCCAAAAGACAGTAAATGGCATGGATTATTACAAAGCCTGGGATTATTTTCCAGTGATTATATGTCAGAAAGGGAACAGGGGGGATTACAAGAAAGGGAAGAATTATGAAATATATGTTAGATACTAATACATGTATATTTGCAATGAAACAAAAAGGAAATGTCATTGCTAACCTTATGAAATACAAGCCAGAAGATATATGTATTTCTTCTATAACATACGCAGAGCTTGTTTATGGGGTGGAAAAAAGCCAGGCGAAGGATAAGAACAGGCTTGCCCTTGCATTGTTTTTGTCTGATATCCAAGTTATCCCATATGATGATAATGCAGCACAGGAATATGGCTATATAAGGGCAGATTTGCAACAAAAAGGAATACCTATTGGACCTATGGATATGCTGATTGCTTCACATGCAAAGGCACTGGGTATGACCATAGTTACAAATAATACAAATGAATTTAAGCGGGTAAGTGGTCTTAAGTTAGAAGACTGGTTATAAATTTACTTTAGAAAATAATTTAATTTCATTAAGCAAGCCGCCAATGCCTGCTTGCCTGCAATCTTTGGTTGCTTGCAATCCGGATTGTGGATATTTGCTTAACAAAATTTTTGGTATAGGATGGAACTAAAGGCACAATACAAAATTCTGGTAGACATTTGGTAGACACCAGCTTTTTGAAACTGTCTGGAACACATAATATTTGTATGAAATACCAAAATACCACAAGGCAATAAAATCAGGTGTTAATAATAGAAAATACAGGGCTTAACGGTAATTGGAAAATACCCGGGGATATTGTATGGAAATTACAGTACAACTCTTTGACTCCTGCATCCCGTGGGTTCGAATCCCGCTAGCCCAGTTATAAAAACACCTGTAAATATTGTTTTACAGGTGTTTTTAATCTTTAACCTCTTTCAGCAAGAAGTCCCCCACTTCTAAAGTGGTGGATGAACTATACTATATATATGTTTATGGTAAAATTATTTCTTTATAACGTACAGGAGACTCTTATAAAATTAAAAAGGTGTTAAATTCTGATTGCGAAGGGTAGCTTTTTATTGTTAAAAGTATTTTATTAATACTAATTTTATAAGATATTTTATGTGGTTATCTTGTGTAATATAGTTGCTATATTTCAAATAGAGATATTAGGAATAAACCCATGTTAATAAAACTCTAAAATAATTTAAAATCTAGTGATAAACATAAAAATATATGTTATTATAAAAGAAGATATAGAAAGGATATAGAATTGTAATAAACTTTCTTAAAATGGAAGGGGAATAAAACATGGAGAAGGACTATCTTACAGGAGCATTGGACAGGCATGGGCTGTATGAGTGGTATGGGAGTCTTAAGAAATATACTATATTACAATTTATGTTTTTAGATTTGGATAATTTTAAAATGGTCAATGATACATATGGCCATAGTACAGGTGATGAGCTTTTAATCGCTGTTGCAAAGATATTAGAAACGTGTATGGAACAGGCTACATGCGTACGGCTTGCAGGAGATGAATTTGTAGTTGTTATTACAGGAAGGGTTAAAAGGGAAAAGGTAGTTGCAGCAGCAGAATCAATTAACAACAGGATACAACAGAAAGAAGGTTTTAGTAATATAGATACTGATGTATCAGCTAGTATTGGGATATTATTAAACCAGAGCAGCAGTGAACCGCTTAATGAAATTCTTTTTAAAATTGATGCTGCAATGTACCAGGCAAAAGGAAATGGCAAGGCATGTTATGTTGTATTTAATGATATAGCAGATAATGTCTATAATGAAGTTATGATGGAGCAGCACCAGCTGGAAGCGTTGGAAAATAATGAATTTGAAATATATTATAAACCTGTTATTAATTCCCAGACATCCAGGCTTGTAATGTCTGAGGCAAGAATTATATGGAATATGGCAGATGGGACAAAGAAGCAGCAGGAAGAGTTTATACATTTGTTTGAGAGAAACGGGTTTATACGTGAATTAAACTTGTGGGCTTTTATGGAAGTTTGCAAACATATTTCAAAGTTTAAAAAAAGGAAGACGGTAAGGGCAACAGTTGGGATAAGGATTTCAAAAATTCTCTTTGGTGAGAAAAATCTTTCTGAAGAACTTGAAGTAATTATGGGTATATATGGCATTGAAAAGAAAGATGTATGTCTTGAGGCAGAAGAGAAAATATTTTTAAGGGGAAGTGAAAAGATGGTTTCTGCCATCAAGGTTTTGCAGGAGAAAGGATTTTCAACTGCTGTTATTAATGTTGGAGTAGAATTTACAAGTATTAAATACTGGGATAAGTTGTATTTTGATTATATAATATTTGATGCGTATTATCTTAAAGGGGCATTAAAGTCTTCAAGAGGGAAGATGGTTATTAAAACATTATTTTCAATAGGAAATGAATTAAATGTAAGGGTAGTTGCAGATGGTATTTCTAAAAAAGAGGATGTAATATTCCTTGGTGGATGTGGATGTGTCGCTGTTAGTGGTGAGTATTATTCTAAACCATTGCCAGCTAAAGAATATAACTTATATGTTGATGGAAAACTGGCATATGGGAGAAAAGAAACAGAATTCCGGTTTCTTAATGGATTTTTATCTTCTGATGGTGAATGTAAAGGGATAGTTATTGGAAATGTTAAATTAGAAAAAGGTATATCCAGCCAATGGGGAAGTGTATATTTTCCAGGTGGACACGCTATGGAAAATGTAATAATCATTCCTCCATTAGTGCTTTCAGAACCATCATATACTATAGGCATGTGGCTTAAACCTGAACTTACAAGCAGCTGGAGCAGCTCTATTTATGCAAGGTATATAGGAGGTTTTATGTCACATTCACCATTTGTTATTGGAGGCAACAGTGTATTCCGTATTAGTGAGGATTCTGACTTAAATGGATGGCATGATGTATTTAGCAGGCAAATTCATATTAATAAATGGAGTTTTGTATGTATGACATATGATTCAGGAGTATCAAGATATTATATAAATGGAAGGAAGTGCGGATATAAGCCAGATATCCCATTGCTTCCAGTATGTAAACAGATTATAGCAGGAGGTGACCCTTTCCAGGATTCTTATAAAGGTTATATGTCTGCTCTTATTTTCTATGATAATGCGATGTCAGAAGATGAAATCAAGGAATGGTATCATAGTTTTTTGTCAGAAGACGGGTTTCAGGGAGAAGAAGAAACATTTTGGGATTTGGAAGATTCTAGTACAATATTTCATTAATTCCCATATACTAAGTGTTTGATATTTATGTCAGGCCAAGGCAGAAGAATGAGCAATAGCGGGCTACGGCGATTGATGACAACGCAAGTACTTGCATAAATAACGGATACTTAGCATATAAGGAACTACGAAACATTGTATTAGTATGTATATTTAAAATATATAAATGCTTTGCCATGTGTTTTAAATAGTATATGGCAAAGCATTATTAAGTTTATACAAGATAGATAGAAATTGCACCAAAGGAGGTCTGGCCTTTAATATCCAGGACGATATCACTTGTACCAGAAGGAATTCCATAATTATTAACTGTACCAAAAAAATGTTCAAGATTATTTTGTATATGCCATTCTTTTGGGATAAATAATTTTGTTTCACCAAAGTTATTATATATATTTATATTTGCACAGTTATTTTTAATATTTGCATTGTCAAAATAAACTGCCATAGAACCAAAAGAATTTTCAATTTCTGCAAAGCAGAAATTATCTGAATTAATATATTTAATAGTAGAACCAAAACTATTGCGCAGCATTATATTTTCTCCATTAATATGGTTATTGGAATTTTCTTGTATAATTTTAGATTTTACTTTAAATTCTATATGTTGTTTTTCTTTTTTGCCAAATAGCATTGTAAGCCCTATACTTGCAAGCAGTGCTGCACAAAGTACAGGCCATGGTGTAATTGCAGTAATTCTTAAGTATTTGTCATAAATTATACATATACATGCTGCTGGTAAAAGTATTTTATAAAAATCTATAGTGTGCATGCCTTCAATAATCATAAAGACAAACAAAATTGTTAAAAGTAACTTGAAAACATTTATTCTGGGAAAACCTGTATATCTGCTTACAATTATGTATATAGCAGCAATAATAAGGAGTAATCCCCATAAAACTTTACTAATATTTTTATTTTCTTTCATAGTAACCTCTTTTCCTTGCTGGATTATTAATGTAATCTTTGTTCTTCTAATTTGCTTGTTAATGGTTTGTAATAATAGCGTGATACAAATACACGCTTGTGGGTGCCAGTAAATGTTACAATACTTGAAGCTGCCAGATTCCGGTTAATTGAATAAATCTGTTTGGTGTTCAGTATTGCTGATTTGGATATCCTCATAAAATAACCAGGAAGAATATTTTCTAATTCATAAAGTTTGTATTTTACCTGGTAAATATCATCTCTTGTATGGGCATTTATTTGCCCGTTGTCTGTTTCAAAGAAAAGAATATTATCAACGGCAATATAATATTCTGTATTTCCTTTATAAAACATTATTTTGTGTGCTGAATTTGCAATATCACTTATTGTTTTCTGGATTTCAAGTATTTTATCAGAAATACAACAGCACTTTATTAGTATTTCGTCTTCTGTAAGTGTTTCATTTATTTCTATCTGTATTTTCATATCCTCCCTCCATAAGGAACTGCAAAAAAGTAATCTGTATAGTAGTGCTGTATTAGTTTGATAAGAGAAGTATAAAGAAATACAGAAGATATGTAAAGACATTTATTGTAAGAGGGAGGTTTTGGCAGATAAGAGGTTTATTTTATACTGTATAAAAAACTTCTGCCATCCTTTCCAGTATGTTCTATTATTCCTATGTACTTAAATATATTAAGCGCAAGCTGTGCATTTTTTATACTGGTATGGGTGTGTTTTGCGTAATCCTTTGTGCCAAACTGTACAGGAAGTGTGTCAGGAATAAGCTGCAGATATCCATCTATGCTGTTTATATAAAGTTCATCTACAAGACCAACAGGTATCCTGTCAAACCTTGTTGCACCTTTTTTCTTATCTTTGCTCCATCCGTTAAGAATTCTGTATTCTTCGGCATCAACAAGAGTAAGACATATATGTAGCTGGGGGTTGGTAAGGTAAGTCTTTATCTTATATAACTCATAAAATGCGTCATAAAAGCAGCCACGTTTAGGTGATTTTCTTTTTGAGGATATTTCTCCTGTAGTTTCATCAATCCAGTACAGCCATTTTGTATATACAATAGGATATACTATTGTTACAGTATATAATTTAAGAAAGTTATCAAGCTTTTTACGCATACTGTTAAAGTTTCTGGTCTGGATTTCAACAACTTGGTTTTCATGTAATATATCTGCAACGAACCGTCCAATTTTTATTTCGTGACATGAAATATCGGGTTCATAAAAGTTTTTAAGAACGGCATGAAGGGTTTTTTCTTTAAGAGTACCTATTCCATTTTGGCTATGTTCTTTTTGTATAGTTCTTTCGCACGCAGTGTTAAATAATTCTTTGCTATATTCAGATACAGGCATACTTGTCACCAGGCCTCAGACATAAATATTTATATTTGAGTTGCAAACAGAAGAAGCTGTTGTTTGCATTTTATCCTTTCTTCTTTTATATTTTTACATTTTCTCATAAAGTAAAAATTAGTATTTATATTTTACCTTTAATATCTGTAAATGTGAATATCTAATTTTAAAATGAGCATACTTAAAAGGTACTAATAATTAAATAAGCCAGATGCCAGTACATCTAGGCTGCAGAGACATGTAGCTGGGGAGGGGCATTTAGAAATGAGGTATTTATGGACATATTTACAGGAAGTATTGATGAAAGGCTCAATGCTGTAAATAAACTTTTAAATATGGAGTCTAATTTTGATATAATACAAAGAAATTTAACAATTGGAAGTAAGAAGGTTGTAATATTTGTAATTAATGGTTTTTTAAATAGTGATTTATGTGAAAGGATTATTGAATATTTTTATAATGCTGGTGCAAATGGAATGCCACATGATTTACAGGATTTTATGAATAAATGTGTCCCATTTGCTGATGCAAAGCCTGTTGACAGTGAACAAAGTTTTAAAGATGCGGTGCTTTCAGGGCTTACATGTTTTATGATAGAAGGCTATAATGAGATAATATCACTTGATATCAGGCAGTTTCCGTCAAGAAGTGTTGAAGAACCTGATAAGGACAAAGTTTTAAGGGGTTCAAGGGATGGTTTTGTTGAATCGCTTATTCCTAATACTGCGTTGGTCAGAAGGCGTATAAGGGATGAAGACCTTGTATTTGAAACACAGAAGGCAGGAAGAAGTTCACGTACTGATTTAGCTATAGGTTATATGAAAGGCAGGGTTAAGGAGACAGTTATTGAAAAGGTCATGGACAGAATAAAAAATATAGATGCTGACTCTCTTACAATGAACCAGGAAAGCCTTGCAGAAGCGGTTTTTCCAGGACACTGGTATAACCCTTTTCCAAAGTTTAAATATACTGAAAGGCCTGATACTGCAGCAGCATGTCTTTTAGAGGGAAGTGTGATTATTCTTGTTGATAATTCCCCATCTGCAATGATAATACCAACTTCTCTTTTCGATATAATAGAAGATGCCAATGATTACTATTTCCCTCCTATAACTGGCACTTATCTCAGGCTTACAAGGATGCTGACTAATCTGCTTGCGTTATTTATTACACCTGTATTTCTGATGTTTATTGAAAATCCAGAATGGATACCACGTGGGTTTGATTTTATAATGATAAAAGATGATATAAATGTAAACCCATTAATACAATTTTTAATACTTGAACTTGCAGTTGACGGTCTTAAGATGGCATCAGTTAATACGCCGTCAATGTTGTCGACACCATTAAGTGTAGTTGCTGCTATCGTATTTGGTGATTACACAGTACAGTCGGGGTGGTTTAACAGTGAAATAATGTTATATATGGCATTTGTAGCTGTTGCTAATTATACACAAAGCAATATGGAACTTGGTTATGCGCTGAAATTTAGCAGGATAATGCTTCTTATTTTAACAAATTTCTTTGGTGTCTGGGGATTTGTGGCAGGTACTGTTGTAATACTTTGTGCACTTATGTTTAACAAGACATTTACAGGCAGGGGATATTTATATCCGCTTTTGCCATTTAACGGCATACAGCTTTTAAAAAGGTTTCTGCGTGTAAGCCTTAAAACAAATGAGAAATTGCAACAGTAAATAATCTGCTGGGAACGGTATTCCGTTCCCTTTTTTGGATGTTGACGCTATTATTAAAGTCTGCTAAATTTATAATATAATACAGAATGGGAGAGGCACAATATATGTACCAGATTGCACTTTGTGATGATGAGGTGGCTGAACTTAACAGAGTAGAAAATATGTTTGAAGACTATTGTAAGAAAAATACAAAACCTGGTTTTGTGGTAAGGCGGTTTGCAGATGCAGATGAACTGCTCCGTGTGACACAGGAGAAAGAGTATATGCCAGATATATTATTTATGGATATATATATGCCAGGGAGGTTTGGTATTGATGTTGCAAGGGAATTACGCAAAATGGGAAACAGATGCCATATTATTTTTATTACAGCTTCTACAGAATATGCACTGGATGCTTTCCGTGTAAATGCAGACCAGTATCTTGTTAAACCAGTGCTGGAAGAAGAACTGTTCCAGGTTCTTGACAATATTCTTGATTATATGGACAGGGAGCATAAAAAGTATCTTCCATTAAGGATTGACAATAGTATACACCGTATAGCATTGCATGAAATTATATTTTGTGAAGCACAGAAGAAATACCAGTGTATTTATCTGGAAGATGGTACTAAGCATTTGCTGCGGATGACGATGGCAAAAATTTATGACATGCTTTCTGTATATCCAGAGTTTGCAAAGGCTGGAATAAGTTACATAGTTAATTTAGAACATGTAGATAGCATTAATACACATGAGCTGCTGCTTGATAATGGGGAAAAGATTTATTTGCCAAGAGGGTCATACCAGCCTTTAAGGGAAAAGTATTTTAGATATTACTGTGAAGAAGAATAGAACCTTTTATTATGCAAAGTGTACCCTGAAAAGTGCAAATTATTCCAAAGGTATTGTAAAAATAGCAAATTATGTTACGTTTATATAAGAAATATTGACAAAAAGCATATGCTTAATATAAAGGAGTGCAGGTGAATGCTTGGAGGTTCATTATGGGTTGCAGTTTTGCGTAATGGTCTTGGTGTAATACTTATGATGGCAGTTTTTCTCTTATTAGACCATCCAAGATTATCCATGAAGAGAACAGTCTGTTATTATTTTTTATTTGCACTTTTGGCTATAGCTGGATTTAGTTTCTGGTATTTATATGACCGTGAAAACTTTATCCGGTTTTCTGGCATGTTTTCTATTTTTGTAGTAGGAATATTTTGTATATCATTAAGCAGGGAAATATTGTATGTGTCATTATATAAACTGGCACTTGCTTTTTATATTCTTTCATTAACAGTATTTTGTGGTATTGATGCTTCCAGGATATGGTTTAATGAGAGTATGTGGTCAGATATTATAATACGTTTCATAATGACTGTGGTTATTATTTTTGTAATTGTATCAAAAATCAGAAGAAGTTTTCTTGAAGGTATTGATTATCTTAGGGATGAGATGGACTTATTTAGTGCAATTACAGTATTATTATCTATATTTATTGCTGCAATCGTGGCATTCTGGCCAGGTACACATGAATTTTCGATGTTTAATATAGTGCGCACAGTTTTGCTTTTTTTAATGTCGGGAGTTATCCAGTATATGGTGTTCCAGCTTTATCTTCATAAAGGAATGGAACGGCGTTACCAGGTCGAGAAAGAGCTTCTTGAAACAAATGAAAGGCTTATAAGACGCCAGTTAGAGCTTATGCATGAGTCGGAAGAGGAGGCAGCAAGAATCAGGCATGATGTCCGCCACCACTGTCTTTTGATTGAAGAATATATAAGGAATGGCGAGAATGGCAAATTACTTGGTTATGTAAAGCAATATAAAGAATATATTGAAAGCACAGAAGTGGATTGTATTTGTAGTAATGAAACAATTAACAGTATTCTGTCTGTTTATTCAAGATGGGCGAAGGAAAAGGGTATACAAGTTACAATGTGTGTAAAGGCAGCAGGTGAAATTGCAGTAAAGGATATTGACCTGGTTGCTGTTATTGCCAATATTTTTGAAAATGCAATACATGGGTGTATTGAATCTTGCCAGCCACAGCAGAAAATTGATATATCGGTTATGCGTAAAGGAAAAAAAATTGTTGTACAGTGCAGGAATACCTGCCTTAAAGGCATAAAATTAAAAGATGGGATGCCAGGAAATGGAAAAGGGACTGGTATCTATAGTGTTATGAAAGTTGTATCTTATTATAATGGAGAAGCTGAATTTGATGTAAAAGATGAGATGTTTATTGTAAAAATCCTTCTAAATATTTTACAGGATGATGAAAATACATAAATTAAAAAGCCTGTACAAGGCAAGTATATTAGTATAGTGGATGGTAGAAAGTGCAGAATAAACAAGAGTTTGAAAAGAGGAATTTATGATATTTGATACACATGCACATTATAGTGATAGCAAATTTGACAATGACAGGCATGAACTGTTTATGTCTATGGAAGAAAACGGAGTCGGGGGAATTGTTGAAGCAGGGGCAGACGTAAAGTCTTCTAATAATGCAATAGAGTTGTCTGGAAAATACAGTTTTGTATATGCTGCAGTAGGAATACATCCACAGGAAACAGCTGGTATAGATGAGAGCCATATGGAATGGCTGAGGGCACAGGCTTCTAAAGAAAAGGTAGTTGCGATAGGGGAAATAGGTCTTGATTATTATTATGGACAGCCAGAGCGTCCTGTACAGAAGAAATGGTTTATACACCAGCTTGAAATTGCAAAAGATACAGGTCTTCCTGTGGTTATACATAGCAGGGATGCTGCAGAAGATACATTAGATATAATAAAGGATTATAATGTGGGAGAAACAGGAGGTGTAATCCATTGTTTTTCTTATAGCTGGGAAATAGCAAAAAAATATATTGATATGGGATTTTACCTTGGAATAGGAGGAGTGGTTACATTTAAGAATAACAGGAAGCTTACAGATGTAGTATGTAAGACACCGCTGGACAACATTGTCCTTGAAACAGATTCACCATATCTTGCACCAGAACCTTACCGTGGAAAAAGAAACTGTTCCATTTATCTTAAATATATTGTAGAAAAGGTTGCAGAGCTTAAGGGAGTACCACAACAAGAGGTTATAGATGTAACAGAAAGAAATGCAAAAAGATTGTACAGGCTGTTATAAGTATACAATTATAAAGAAACCCTTAGCTTAGGGCAGATATACAATAAAAGGAGGAAAAAATGGATTACAATATCTTAACAGTTGGGGATTGTATCAGTAAACTTGAACATGAAGGTAAGGCAGTAATTATTGAGAATGGTTATATTATAGGATTTATAGAGGAGAAGATAATTTTACAAGAGGTGTCTTCAGGAGCAAGTATTACACGACTGGATGGACATGGTATGTAATCTGGCAGGAGGTATTTTATATTTATATTATTTTTTATATAAAAAAGTGAACGCTCCAGCGTTCACTTTTTGTCATTAATTTTTGTTTGTTAAATGGTTTATATTGTATTTATTCTTTCTTTGATAAAATCTTTAATTATTATAGCAGTTTTGTCTGGACCCAGTTTACTGCTGTTAATACATAAATCATACAACCTGGAATCTCCCCATTTACCTGCTGAATAACGGTTATGGTACTGCTTTCTATGTTTATCATGTCTTTTAATTTTAGCTATTGCATCTGTTTCATTTAATTGGTATTTATTCATTATACGTTTAATTTTAACATCAGAATTACCAAGTATAAAGATAGAGATTAATCCTTCCCTGTCTTTTAGTACACTTTCTGCACAACGTCCTACAATAACAAAGGATTCACCTGAATCTGCTTTTTCTCTTAAATAGTCAAATTGCATTTCTGCAATTATTTCTTCAATAGAATTAGTATATGCACCAACTTTTCTGGAACTAAACAGTCTTCTAGGTTTTTCTTCATATTTTTCCAGGTATTCGACATGTATATCTTTATCTTTTGCAATATCATCAAGCATATTTCTGTCATATAATTTAAGTCCAAGGTCTTTTGCAACTTTTTCTGCAATTTCATGCCCGGCACTGCCGTACTCACGCCCTATTGCTATAATTACCTGTTTATCCATTAAAATCCTCCTTATTTAGCAATATCTTATGAATATAATAATCATAGATATTGTTATTACTATAATAGTTGCAGGTGCTGCTGATTTGCAATATTTACCCCAGCCTATAATATAGCCGTTTTTAGCAGCTACAGATGTTCCAACTACGTTTGCAGAAGCACCAATAGGTGTTGCACTTCCTCCTATATCTGTACCCATTGACAGAGCCCATGCCAATGTTTCAAGGTCAACTCCCTGTGTTGCTGCAAGGCTTCGTACAATTGGTATCATTGTAGCTGCAAAAGGAATATTGTCAACAAATGCACTTGCTACTGCTGATATCCAGATAATAATTGCTACCATAAGTTTTAAATTTCCGCCACTAATATCACCAATAAAGGCAGCTATTTTCTCAAGTATACCCGTTTGTTCCAGACCGCCAACAACTGCAAACAGCCCAATAAAGAATAAAAGAGTTTTAAAATCAACCTTTTTCAAAAGTTCCAATGCACTTTTACCAGAAGTTATAAGAGTGACAATGGCAACCACTGTGCCAATAAAGGCTACAGTAAGACCAGTCTGTGCATGTGTTACAAGTAGTACAACTGCACATCCAAAGACAATGCTGCTGACTATAAAGTCTTTTTTATTAGTTATAGCATCTTTTGGTTCTGGTATAGTTGAAAAATCAATATCTTTTGAACTATCAGCTGCTATCTGTTTTCCATATACTAAATAAAAATAAATAATTATAAATACAAGACTGACTGCTGCAATAACACCAGTATTTGTTAAAAAGTCAGCAAAAGAATATTCAAAAGATGTACCTATAATAATGTTTGGAGGGTCTCCACACATTGTAGCTGAACCTCCCAGGTTTGCACAGAAAATCTCTGATAAAATCATAGGAATAGGATTAAATTTAAGGAGT
Organism: Lachnospiraceae bacterium; assembly: GCA_009774235.1. GTDB lineage: Bacteria > Bacillota > Clostridia > Lachnospirales > Lachnospiraceae > Butyribacter. The sequence continues at coordinate 6,035 of VSNJ01000002.1, read as the reverse complement.
TTTGCTAATTCTATAGTAACTGCTGCAAGAAATAATATAACTGTAATACTATCAATAAACATTGCAAGCAGTGAAGACATTATCATAAATGTGATAAATAAAGGAATAGGTTTATAGTTTACCATTTTAGCAAGTTTCATACACAGCCAGCGGAAAAAGCCCGCTTTTGCCATTCCTTCTACCATAACCATCATTCCAAATATAAATATAATAGTTGCCCAGTTAATTCCGGATGTTGACTCACCTTCACTTCCAGAAGCGTACCAGAAAGATGGTGTTATGATACTATGCAGGTTTAAAGTTTCAATAACTGCAGACATACTATGCATTGCCAGACCAAATACTAATAATAATGTTAGCAGGCCACATCCCAATGTAATAATATGCCTTTCAAGTTTTTCTGACACAATTAATACAAACATTGCGACAAAAATAATTACGGCTAAAACTTGTGCCATCATGTTTTTATCCCCTTTCATTTTTAGATGTACCAGTTTAATATAGCCAAAGAAAATGGCTTTTGCCTTTATAAAGCTGGTACTACCAAGTATGTAATTGTAATTCTGGTCTATTCCTGTTAACTTCAACCATGCGAATTATAATACTTTTGAAATTTATTGTCAATTACTTTTTAATTTTAATAGGAAGAAACAGTGTTTAATTTTGTATAAGCAAAGTATTTGAATTTATGGAAGATAGTGTTATACTGGACATCAGAAAATAAAAACATATTTTGGAATATAAGGAGGTAATATGGCAACCCTGGGAGTACCACAGAATACGATTGAAATTTTAAAGAAGCATAATATTAAATTCCAGAAAAAGTTTGGACAGAATTTTCTCATAGATACATATGTTTTGGAGAAAATAGTAAGTGCAGCGGGTATTACAGAGGATGATTTTGTACTTGAAATCGGACCTGGAATTGGGACTATGACACAGTATCTTTGTGAAAATGCACGGGAAGTCATGGCGGTTGAGATTGATAAAAGCCTTATCCCAGTTCTTTCAGAAACTCTCTCTTCTTATAATAATGTAACAGTTATAAATAAAGATATACTTAAAACTGATATTAATAAAATTGCACAGGATTATAATGATGGCAAGCCTTTAAAGGTGGTGGCAAACCTTCCATATTATATAACAACTCCAATTATAATGGGGCTTTTTGAAGGACATGTACCACTTGGGAGTATAACAGTAATGGTACAGAAAGAGGTTGCACAAAGGATGCAGGCTGTACCTGGTACAAAGGATTATGGGGCATTGTCACTGGCTGTTCAATATTATTCTGATGCTGTAATTGTTGCAAATGTGCCAGCTAACTGTTTTATCCCACGTCCCAATGTAGGTTCAGCAGTTATACACCTGGAATGCCATAAAGAGCCTCCTGTAGTGGCAGATAATGAGAAACTGATGTGGAGGGTTATCCATGCATCATTTAACCAGAGAAGGAAAACATTGCAAAACGGGCTAGCCAATGACAGCGGGCTTGGAATAAGCAAAGATATGGCAGCAGAAGCATTAAAGCAAATGGGACTTGCAGAAACGGTGAGAGGTGAAACCCTTGGTCTTGGACAGTTCGCAGAGTTAAGCAATATACTTGGCAGAATTAAGTTACAATAATATAATTTGTCTGGCAAAGATAAGAAAGGAGTATTACTTTGGATATATCAAAGAGAATAGAAGCACTGCGTGTATGTATGCGTAAAAAAAATATAGATATGTACTATATACCATCAAATGATTTCCACAGTTCGGAGTATGTAGGGGATTTTTTTAAGTGCAGGGAGTTTATATCTGGGTTTGATGGTTCAGCTGGTACTGTTATTGTAACATTAGGCGGGGCAGGGCTTTGGACTGATGGAAGGTATTTCCTGCAGGCAGAAGAACAGCTTAAAGGAAGTGGAATTACCCTTTATAAATCTGGAATGGAGGGTGTTCCAAAGATTAAGGATTATATTGAAGATAATATTCCAGAAAGCGGGGTACTGGGGTGTGATGGCAGGGTAGTGCCAGCTTCATGGGCAGAAGATATGGAAGAGTGTCTTGCAGCCAAAGGGGCGGAACTGGACAGCAGCCTTGACCTTGTGGGAAATATATGGCAGGACAGGCCAGTAATAGCTTCAAAGCCAGCGTGGCTTCTTGATGTATGTTATGCTGGTAAGACAAGAGAAGAAAAGATTGCAAGGTTAAGGGAATATATGGATGAATACCAGGCAGATTACCATATTATTACAAGCCTTGATGATATTGCATGGCTTTTAAATATCAGAGGTAATGATATCCATTGCAGTCCTGTGGTATTATCGTACCTTATTGCAGGAAAAGATAGTATTATTCTTTTTGCGGACAGGAAATCATTTGGCAGTAAAGAAGAAAAGGCTCTTGCGGCAGCAGGGGTTTTGTTTATGGATTATGGGGATATATATGGTTATGTGAAAGGGTTTGCCAAAGGAAGCAAGGTTATGCTTGACAAAAATATTGTAAACTATGCTATTATAAAAAATATCCCATCAGATGTAAAAATAGTTAATCTTGTAAACCCATCTGTGCTTTGGAAGGCGGCTAAGAACAGTATAGAAGTAAATAATATAAAGAAAGCCCATATAAAAGACGGGGTAGCAGTTACAAAATTTATATACTGGTTTAAGAAAAATATGGGAAAAATTCCTATGACAGAGTTAAGTGTAACTGCAAAACTTGAAAGTATCAGAAGTAAAGGGGAACATTATATTGGACCTAGTTTTGATACAATAGCCGGGTTTGGTGCACATGGAGCAATAGTACACTATTTGGCAGTTCCAGAAACAGATATTTCTATAGAACCAGATAACCTTTTGCTTATAGATACAGGCGGACACTATATGGAAGGGACAACTGATATAACAAGGACGTTATTTACAGGAGGAAAGGCAACCAGGGAGCAGAAGAAGTATTATACATCCGTTTTACGTGGCAACCTGGATTTATGCGATGTACATTTTCTCTATGGCTGTTCTGGTGCTTCACTTGATTATATTGCAAGAAAACCTTTGTGGGATATGGGCTGTGATTATAACCATGGCACAGGACATGGTACAGGATATCTGTTAAATGTACATGAACCTCCTAATTCATTTGGGGGAACTACGGTTTTTGAAGAAGGAATGGTTACATCTGATGAGCCAGGAATATATCTTGAAGGAAAATTTGGCATACGGCTTGAGAACCTTATACTTTGTGTAAAGCGTGAAAAAACAGGTTATGGGCAGTTTATGGGGTTTGAACCGCTTACATTTGTGCCATTTGACAAGGATTTAATAGAACTAGGGCTTTTAGATAATAAAGAAAGAGAACTTTTAAATAATTACCATAAAAAGGTATATGAAAATATTTCACCATATCTTGACAAGGATGAGAAGGAATGGCTTGAAAATGCATGTAGTGAAATATAAGTATATTTTTAATTAGTAAAACCCCCATAACAATGTGGGGGTTTTTGTCAGCTGCGGTGTTTTATATTTTTAACAAGCCTCTGGCGGCTGTTAATATTTTTATATGGTATATTAAAATCCGCAGGAGCCTGCCTGTATATAATAGTATAATAAAATAGATAAAGTACAACAGCACATACAAGGTCAACAAATGAGTGTTGTTTTAAAAATAAAGTTGACATGCATATTAATATACATAATATAAGTGAGCTGTTTTTAGCCCATTTTTTATTTTTAAAGAAATTACTGGTAACTATTGCAACATGTATTGCAACCGAGTTGTACACATGTATGCTTGGACATACATTGGTATCTGTATCAGCGGCATATAATATAGATATTATGTCTGTGAAAATATTTTCCCGTTCAAATGTAAGAGGGCGCATATTTTGTGCATTTGGAAAGAAAGTATATATAATAAGGCTTGTAGTCATGCCCATAACAAGTATTGTGGCACATTTATAAAAGTCTTCTATATGCTTTGTCTGGAAGAAAAGGAAAACCAGGACTGCTGCAACATATATAAACCATAACAAGTATGGTATTATAAATATTTCGCAAAATGGTATCCAGTCATCTATTATACAGTGGATTTCCATGAATTTTACATCTGTACGGTGTTCAAGTAATATAAACCATAACATATATATTGGAAGATATAATAATATAATAGCATGTTTATATTTATACAAAAGTTGTTTTAACTGGTTCATTAAAAAGCCTCCATATTTTTAAAAGTTACCATTTGCGGGAATGTTTCCAGTCTATTTCCCTGCGTATATAATTAAATGTTTCTTCTTCGCCTTTTTCTGCAAGCATGTTAAGCAGTTTTTCGATAAGCTTGCGTGTATGGGGATGTAGTACATAATGGTCTTTGTTTTTGGTGTAATATGCAAGTGGAAATGAATCATTATAGGAGTCCCTGTTATAATTTTTGCTTGCGGCAACCCTGTCACAGAACATTTCAATAATATAGCGTTCAGGCATAGGCATGCCTTGTAACCCGTCCTGTGGTTTAATAGAATAGTCTATCCAGTATTCAAAATGATGTTTATTGCGGCCTTTGTGGTGCAGCCATGCAGATGAATATCCATAATCCTCTTTTTCTCCAAAGTTAGGGCTTCTTTTGCCTCCCTGGTAATACTTTACACCAACAAAAAACTCAACAGGGTTGTATTTTGACCAGTCATGCATTATGCCCTGCTTGTAAAGCCCTGCACGGAAGCAAAGCCCACGTACCAGTTTCTTGTGGTGGAGTATAGTTGAAAGATGCCCTGTGAAATTATTCCATAAACCCATAAAATCAATCCATTTCCTTATAAGTTGCTACGGTTAAGTGCTCATATTATATTCCATTATAGTATGTAAGTCAATCAATGCCATACAATTTTAATTTACTTTTCATTTTTATTACGCCATTGTTTAGGTGTAATTCCTTTCCATTTTTTAAATGTACGTATAAGATGGCTGCAGTCTGCAAACCCTGTTTCGTGGCTTATATAAGTAAGGTCTATATTTGTCATAAGAAGAAGGTCTTCTACTTTATTGAGCCTTATAAATTCGATATATTCTTTACATGACTGGTTGTATGTCTGTTTAAAAAGCCTTGCAAAATTGGAATAGCTCATGCCACACATTTCTGCAAGTTCATTAATCCTTAGTGGTTCATTATAATGTTTTTCAATATATTCTGTAATTCCTGCAAATGCATCTGACTGGTTATTGGATGTACGTATTGCCTCGTCGATATCAAGCCCCCGTCCAATCCAGTTTCTCGCAAAATATGATAATAATGCCGATATATGTGAACAGACTACAACATCATATCCATAATTTTTATTATCTAGTTCTTCTATGCAGGTGTTAAATATTTCATATATTGGCAAATCTTTAAGCATTCCAGAAGAAAAGTAAAGGTATTCAGGATTCTTAGAATATGCAAGTTCAAATATTTTAAGAAACCTTGTTTTACAGCTTGTATTTATATTTAAAAAGTTTAAATCAAATTTTAGTACCTGGTATTTTATATTGTATTCTTTTTTTTCTTTGCTTGTGCCCTTTTCTGGTACAGGCATTATTGAATTATGTTCTAAATTGTATTTAGGGTTGTATATATCCTTTTCCTGGGAAACTTTAGAGGCAGGTTTTGATTTGTCCAGTCCAGATAGTTTATTATCTTTGTCATCAAGCTTATATATAGAATGTATAAGCTGTGGAAAGAATATTATTATATCACCTGGATGCATTATATATACATAGTTTCCACAAACTGCTTCTACTTCACCTTCAAGTATATGTATAATTTCAAGAAAATAATGCCAGTGTGGAAGTATAGGAAAGTTGTCTGGTGATGCTATATGGTTAAATGCAACTAAAGGGGCATTAAGCCTGTCACTGTATTCATATAAATTTTTCACATTAATTCTCCTGTTTCAATAGTTTTTGATTTTATAAATAATTATGCCCCTGTTTCCAGGGAATGTTTTATATTAATGGGTTATTATTTATTCAATAATTTATATAAGTCATATTTTCATTATAATATAGATATTATAATAC
>VSNJ01000199.1 GCA_009774235.1 Lachnospiraceae bacterium | reverse complement strand
TTATTTAAGTGAAGTGTCAATATTTTTTCGTTAATATTACCTCATAAAATTTTTTTATTCTATATTACTTACTTTGTTAATCTATTAGAATATACTAAATTTGTTATTATCATTATATCTACTAATTGCACAAAAGAAGTTTAATAAAAATTTAACCCTGTTACCAGGTGGAAGCACAAAACATACATTCTTTATGTAGAAAATGGTACTCTGTTTGAATATGGATATATAAAACGTTTTTCAGATATTTTTCATTGTGAACTTACAGAATAAAAATATAGTAGACATTGTTTTTTAAATCCTATAACTGGAATTAAAAAACTGGTTAAGAAAAAGACTTTAATTAATATTGATAAAATTATTAATTGGACAGAAGTATTTTGAAATGGAAAGCACATTGCTCTCCATTTCAAAAATCCCCCTTCCCATAACTTCTGTTATTAATCTGCTTGTACCCCACATACAGGCATAAAAAATCCAGCAACTTAATTAATTATTATAGTTGCACTTATCTTTCTGCCTGTCACCCTGTTTTACCTAAGACTAAATATAATACACAATTCTATGCCATTACAACTAATATCTATGCAATAATATTTATTGCATTATCTTTAATTCCATTAATCGTCTGCATAATTAAGTTCCTTGTTTTTGCATCAAACATCTTTATAAATGGTACTGGCTTATCAAATGGTGGTTTTTGCAAATCCAGGACATTTTCCATATACCCATATTTTTCAATATGGTTTATTATTTTGTAAATAAACTGTATTTGTTTCTGGTTCAGTGAAGAATCATTAATAAACCCAGAAAATGCATCCATAGCAGCTTTATGGTCAAGCTTTGCAATCTGGCGTATTAACAAACCAAAAGGAGTATCTCCAAATTCATGCTGGTAATCTTCCTTACTTCCAAGTTCTTCTGTTAATATACGTTCTAATTCCCTGTAATCACTTTCCGACAGCTGGTTATTATGAGTTAATTTATAAATTGCCATGGAATTTTTATGTTCTTCCACATAACGGTTCACTTTCTTGCGGTAATTTTCAAAATCATAAGCAGTGTCTAACTGGATATTTTCCTGTTCCTCTATAACAGGGTCGGAAAGATGTGTAATAACTGGCTTTTTTCCATCTGTATCTTTGTCAAAGAATTTCATAAGCCCACGTAACTCTTTTCTAATTTCCTCAAACATTAAAATATCACCAGCATCCCAGAACACATCTGTATTAATTTCTTTTATTATTTTAATTTTCTCTTTAACCTGTGGAATATTAGCTTTATTTTCTAATTCTGAGGCAAGATTACATAACTGTATTCTTGCACGTTTAAAACCTGGCATTGCCTTAATATATGCTAAAATCATTCCATAAATAAAATTATCAAATCTCTTTGCTGCTTCATCCGTATCTTCCATAGTAACAAGAGGTGCTATTTCTTTAACAAGTTCCCTTTGGTCATCTTCACTTAAATACTGGAAGCTATCCTTATTTTTATATTTACTAACATACTGCCTTTTTAACCTGACTGATGCCAGCATGTTATTTAAAGCTGTAACCTGGTAATGGCATGTTTCTGCCATTTCCTTTCTCCATTCCTGGTATCTTTCCTCTGCAAAAGAACTTTCCTGTAAAGCTGCTATTAATTGTATCCTTTTTCCATATATATTTTCCTGAAGTGTTTTTACCTCTGTGCCTTCATAGCCATTTGGCTTTGTATTAAAAAACTCAAAATTATTACAATAGTCAAATATTAAAAACCTTCTTTTACCAGTATACTCCCCATCCAACAGGTCAATACAGTTTAAATCTTTAGTAAGCCTTGTACCACGCCCAATCATCTGCCAGAATTTTGTTTTTGAACGTACCTTTTTAAAGAAAACAAGATTAACACATTCTGGTACATCAATCCCTGTATCCATCATATCCACAGATACTACAATATGCGGTTCTCCCTCTGGTTTCTTGAAATCATCAATAATTGTCTGTGCATAAGAATCATCACATATAACCCTTTGCATAAATGTCCCTTTATAACCAGGATATAATTTATTAAACCTTTCCAATATAAATTCTGCATGTCTTTTATTCTGGGCAAATATAATTGTCTTGCCAAGCCTGTCCCCGCCTGCGGTCTTAATCCCCCTCTCCATTAAGTCCTGTATAACTTTATCAACTGTTAATTCATTAAATACAAATTTATTTAATGCTTCTGATGGTATAAACTCTGGCAGGCTGTCATCTTCTGTAAAATCTTCTTCATATCTTTCTTTATCTGTATCTGATAATTTTTCATAAGTAATCCCATCATTTAAAAATTCTGTCTTTACTATATAAGTATAGTATGGCACAAGCACATGGTCTGTATATACTGCTGTTTCATAATCATAAGCATATGTAGGCACGCCATTTTCCATTTCAAAAAAATCATATGTATTTCTGCTTACATCCATTTTAGGTGTTGCTGTAAGCCCAACTAATACTGCATCAAAATAATCAAAAATTATTTTGTATTTTTTAAATATACTGCGGTGGCTTTCATCAATAATAATTATATCAAAATGTGCTGGTGTAAATAATTCTTTTGCTTTATTATTTTCCACAGATTCAATAATATTTAATATCGTTGGATATGTAGAAAATACAATTCTTGCATTTATATCATCCTTATTTGAACACAAGTTACAAAGTGACATATCTGGAAGATAATTTTTAAAATCATCTTTTGCCTGTTTTACAAGTGCTGTCCTGTCTGCAAGAAACAAAACATTAGTTACATATCCTGCACGGCTTAATACATCCGTAAGGCTTGCTGCTGTCCTTGTCTTACCTGTACCAGTAGCCATAACAAGAAGGTTTTTCCTATGTCCCTGTTCTATATTTTCACAAACTGCCCTTATTGCTTCTTTCTGGTAATAGCGGTCTGTAATTTTATCATTAATTTTCACAGATAATAAATCTTTTTTAACTAACCTTCTGTTCATAAGTTTCTGCAGACTTCCCTTACTAAATATACGGCTTACCCTGCGCTGTGGACCAGACTGGTCATCCCAGAAATAAGTTTCAAACCCATTACTGGTAAATATCATAGGCCTGCGCTTAAATTTCTGTTCCAGGCAGTCTGCATATAACATAGCCTGCCTTCTGCCTGTATTAGGGTCTTTGCTTGTCCTTTTAGCTTCTACTAATGCAAGCGGCAGTCCATCTTTGCCAAAAAGTACATAATCTATATATCCTTTCTGTCCTGGCATACCTGCCATGCCATTAACAGGATATTCTTCCCATACATCAGAATCCTCTCCTGTAAATTTCCATCCAAATTCTTTTAAATCAACATCTATATATTGTTTCCTTGTCTGCCATTCTGTAATATCCTCTGCTGTAAAGTTCCTGCTTTCCTGGTGGTTTTCTTTCTGTGCAGTAAGTTCTTCTGACATCTTTTCCACCTGTTTACGCAGTCTTTCAATTTCAGCATCCTTTTCTCCAAGCAGGCTTTCCTGTTCTTTTATTTTCTTAGTATCAATAATAACTTTTTCTTTTGGGATAGCAGCTATGTCAAACTTTCTCTCTTCATAGTCTGTACCATAACAATAATCAATCCATTCTATAAATTCAAACAAACCTTTCATAGAAGCCAGGGCATCACCTGTCTGTACACTGCGTTCTGTATGTACTGCAAGATTTCCTAATTTAATAATATATGGAAGCTTGCCCCATGTATTATAATCAAGCGCAAATTTAAATGTTGGCTCATGTATTAGTGACTGTAAATTGTCCCTGTAAGGCATCTGTATTGAATTATCTGCTGAATATACCCACTTTACTGCAAGTTCTAAAGCTTTCCTGCATCCAACAGCACACATTGCAGAAGATGAATTATATACCTTTTCTGCCTCTATTGCTGCTGCAGAAAAAAGTGCATACTCTTTTTTACTTTGAAGAAATTTAAAATTAGACATAAAACCCCTCCCATAATTTTACCTGGTACATTACAAAGTATCTCAAAATTAAATATTTTACAGATTTATTATCTCTGGCAATTTTAAGATATTTTCAGAAACGCCATCGTTTTATTAAGTATAATATATATTTAAAAATATATATATCAAAAATTTACGTTTCTCCTCTTTATAAAAAACACATTTAATTATAATTGATGTATATACATTCTTGACATATCTGGCTCTCCATCCCCTTGTACCATACACAAAAATTCCCATCCGTATTTTTCATAAAAAGAAGTATGGTCTGTAAGAAGATAAAGTGTATCAATTTTTTGTTTCTTCATATCATCACATACATATTGCAGCAATTTTCCAGCAATACCCTGGCAACGGTAATCTTCCTCAACATAAACAGCACAAACATTTGGTGTTAAATCCTTCCGGTTATGAAAGTCATTTTCAATTACACCAAGTCCCCCAGCAATCACACCATTATCTATTGCCAGATACCATTGTGGTACAATATTTTTATTTTGAAGGCAGTCACGCATACTTTCCTGGTATACTTCTAATGGAATACCCCATTTTTGATGAAACCAGTTTGCTGCCTGTTCTGCAATATTTTTATTTTCTCTTATTTTTATCAATTCAATCATATATTTATATTCCTCTATCTATTTTGATTTACTTCTTAAAAATTCATGTGTCTTAACCAATTCTCTTATACAATACATCTGCCATATACTTTTCCAGGTCATTTTATATATAAAATTTAAAATTATTTTGAAATAATTGTAATTATATTTGCACTAACTCCTATTGCTACAAATAATTAAACTTTTGTTATTCCTTTATAATATACCAGCATCCTGTCCCGCTAATATTAATTCTGTCTATGCCAATAATACTTCTCCTTCTTTATAACAAAGTGCTATATACTCTCTTGATTGATAATATAAATCAGAATTAAAATTCAAAATTTTATTGGCCAGCCATGAAGAATATACCTCTTTAATTCCAGTAATTACATTATTTTCTTCATAACAATCCTCTATTAACCGTGCAAATACCTCTCCAATATCCCAGTAATCAGGAACTGTATATTTACACTTTAAAACATTATCATATTTACCACATGAAATGTTATTTCTTTGTATAAAATCATCTGCAACTTTTTCTATTGGTTCACAATGAAAAACATCTGAATAATTATAAATACGCTGCAAATCCTTGTCTAACTGCTTTACAACATCATATCTGTAATTTTTGGTTTTTCTTGAAATATATTCTATCAAACTGCAAATATAAAACAAACTGTTATTATTCTTCTCCATACACCATCACTCCTTCTAAAAATTTTAATGTTGTTAATGCCCTGGCTGTATGAAAACTAATCTGATGTGTAGGATATTTAAATTTAGCAAGTTCCCAAAAAGCATTTCTTGAATATTTTCCATAAATAAACCCCTGTACATAATTATAAATTGCATCATCTGCCATTGATCCTTCCACAATATCATAACCATGTGGTTGTCCTATACGGCAGGCAGCAATAAAATCCAGCCAGTTTTCTGTTATTTTTTCAAAAACCAGTACATTTAACTCTTGTGTTGAAATATATTTATAAATATTAACATATTCTTTTTATCTAAATCTTACAGATTAACATTCTGTCTGCTTTTTCATAATTGTACAATAAAAACCAAAATAAAAATCTTTATTATATTTTGTTATTTTGGTTTCTGGTCTTTTAACAATTTAAGAACTTCCATTATAAACAATTATTTTATTAATATTCCATTTCCTCTAACCAAAATATTGTTGCATTAATGACTTTTTTAAAGTTTCTAATTTCTCAAGACTTGCTTTAACAGCTAATTCTGATTTGTTCACCTTTTCTATGAAAGAAATAAATTCTTCTTGTAATTTTATAGGAGGCAGTATCTGCATGTAGGCTTTCATTATTGTTGTATTTAAATTGGGCTGTGTACCTGCTGGAGCCATTTTACGAAAATTTCCAGTCATTTGGTTCAATGACTGAAGAAGAAAAATCTTATTCAATCTTCCATCTATATCTTCCATAGCTAACCAACCATCGTGAATACATCCATCAAAAGTTATAATCCGGGCAAAACCAAGCGATACACCACAGTTTGCAAATATTAAACTTCCTGCTTTTACCATCCGGCTTTTTTTAATTCCCTCCGAAATAATAAATTCCTTGGTAGAACGTAAATAGATATCATCTCCTTCAGTTGCATCACCTATTTTTATCCAAGGAATAGTGCCTCCAAGATAATCAACTATTGGTCTTGGTGAGCCCCCTCTAACAATTGTACACAAATCACCTAATGGAAGTGCATCCCAATCTCTATCATTGATATTGATATTTCCAAACATTTCTACAAACCGTGATTTAATAATAGTATCAAATTTTACTATATACTCGTTATACAAATTTTTTAACTCATCTATTTTATGCAATACTTCTGCTTTTTTTCTTTGAATATCAAGAGATGGAAGTAATACTTTTTCTCTTTGATAATCTTTAAAATATATATGTGGTATTGTTGCTCCTGAATAATATTTAGAAAGATTCATATATTGAAGTGCATAAAACAAATAATCAATATCCACATTATCAT
>VSNJ01000198.1 GCA_009774235.1 Lachnospiraceae bacterium | reverse complement strand
TGCTACGTTTGACAAGGGCGCACTTATACACGCTTCGCATGTGTGCGCCCTGCGGGGCTTTGCCTGCCTTGCGGCAGTCAACAGGGGAAACGACAATTCCCCTACGGGCGTTCCGCCCTACCCTTTAGTGAACTTTGTGTTCAGATAAAGGCTAAAAAACAGCCTTTATCTGAACACAAAGTTTTATAATACTGCCCACCATGCAACAGCCTATAAACTGATTTTTTCTATTCTGTCGGGGATTTTGTTTTTGCTTTTTCAGTCAAAATATTCTGCATGATACGCCGAAAAGATAAATCCGAAAACAGCGTATTCAGAATATCTTTTACCCTGTCATCATCAAGCGTGGCAAGCTGTTCTTTTGAAACATTCAGCTTTTCCCTGAGAAGATATTCAAAATGGCTTCCCCATACAATGTTGCGGTGTCGGCGTTCCTTTTCTGTCATGCCCTTTATCTGATTACGGAGTTTTGCTTCCCTGTGTTTTGCAATAGCAAGTTCAGCTTTAGTTTTCTTTAATTCTGCATCAATCGCATCCCTGCTCTTTAATTTATTTTCACTCATTTTCTCACTTCCCCTCTACCCTTAACGCTGTTAATAATGGATATAAATAACGGACATATAAAAGGGAGACACCCATATTCTGAATGTCCCCCCCCCGCCTGTGCTTAATCACACCCGTTTATTTTTCACTGTAATGCATATCAAACTTCCATGTAATAAACATGAGCCTCCGTACAAGCCTTTCAAAAAGTTCATTGTTAAATCTGCCATCCTCCATGCTTAATCTTGTCATGTATGGCTTAAGCAGCCTTATAACCCCCTGCATAGCGTCATAATCGCCTAACACTGCTTTTTCCAATGTTTCATAGGTAATGCTGTTGTATTTATTTTCCATGACGCATTTCCTCCATCAGCAGCCGCAGCTTTTTTATGGCATTATTCCTCTGGTCACAAATGGTAGTTCTTCCTGTGCCATAGATTTCGCCAATCTCCCTGTCATTCAGACCGACAATGTAATACAGTAGCACAATCTGTAAATATTTGTCTGACAGTTCCCTTAACGCCTGTGCCAAATCACCGTCAACTATGCCGATTTCATATCCCATAACTGAAAAATAATCAGCATGGTATATGTCAAATATTTTTTCAAGCATACCTGACTGTTTGGGTGAAAGCATCTCAATATGCGTTTCACGCTCTGCCCTGTGTTTCTGTTCATTGTAATAATTTTTCTTTTCATACATCAAAGCTGTCCGGCAGAATAGTACAAACTGCCGCACTGTCTTATCTTCCTTATCCGTCATTGTCCTGACCTCCATTTCTAAAATTGACTGCATCTAAAGTGAAGTCAGGACGGGTGGAGAATGACAGTGTTTAATTGATTTGAAATGCAGAAAAGCGTTCATTGTTTTTCTTCCAATAAACGCTTTCCCGCCTTAACGCACTATAAATCTACTAAATCCTATACGCTATATCAGTCTAATGGTTTTTTCATCCATGACATCAAACCTCTAAGTTCAGCTCCAACCTTTTCAAGCTCATGCTCTGATTCAATCTGTTTTTTCGCATTGAAATAAGTTCTCCCTGCCTGATTCTCAAGAAGCCAGTCTTTTGCAAATTTTCCTTCCTGAACATCTTTGAGAATATTTTTCATGGCTTTCCTTGTTTCATCAGTGATAATCTTCTCACCGGTTATGTAGTCACCATACTCCGCAGTATCACTGACAGAATATCTCATCATTGTCAGACCGCCTCTATTGATAAGGTCAACAATCAGTTTCATTTCATGGCAGCATTCAAAATATGCCATTTCCGGTTGATAGCCAGCTTCAACCAACGTTTCAAATCCTGCTTTGATTAAAGCTGAAACACCACCGCAGAGTACAGCCTGCTCTCCAAAAAGATCTGTTTCCGTTTCCTCTTTGAATGAAGTTTCTATCACTCCAGCTCTTGCCCCGCCAATTCCAAGTGCATAGGCAAGTGCTGTTTCCCTTGCTTTTCCAGAAGCATCCTGATGAATTGCAATCAGACATGGAACTCCTTTTCCTTCTAAGAACTGACTCCTGACAGTATGACCGGGACCTTTCGGTGCAATTAAGAATACATCAACGAAAGGCGGTGGCACAATCAGACCATAATGTATTACAAACCCATGTGCAAATATTAAAGCCTTTCCCTCTGTAAGATTGGGTTCAATGGATTCTTTATACAATTTCGCCTGTTTTTCATCATTGACCAGCATCATAATAATATCTGCCTCTTTTGCGGCTTCTGCCGCCGTAACCACCGTCAAGCCTGCTTCTTCCGCTTTTGCCCAAGATTTGCTGCCCTGATACAGTCCGACAATAACATCTACTCCGCTTTCATGCAAATTAAGTGCATGAGCATGACCCTGACTGCCATAGCCTATGATTGCAACCTTTTTCCCGTCTAAAACCTGAAGGTTACAATCCTGTTCATGATAAATTTTTGCCATTGATATGACCTCCTATATATTGAATTTATTATAAATGGCAATCAAAATTTGTTTGATGCCACAATAAACATACGCCTTTTTTACTCCTTTATTTTTCTGACAAACTCCTGCATCATCTGTGTCATCCTGTCTTTATCTCCCTTGTCTTCGATAAGACGGTTAATTACCATATCATGCAGTATATAATCTTCCATCAGATAAATATGGCTCGAATCTTCTGTATAAAAGGCATCTTTATCTATTTCAGCAGAATATCCATATAACAATTTTTTACCATCTGCCGAAAGAATGAACCAATGCATATTTTCCGGCAGATTATGTATTTTGCTGTTAAAATGCTTTTCAATTCCCTCTATTGGGTTTTTAATGTCATGACTGATTCCCAAAACATTACATCCACGTTCTTTACATTCTTCCAACTCAGGTAAAAGCAATTCGTACATTTGATTCCACATTGAAATAATGACATACTGATCCGCTTCATTTAAGAGCTGTCTGCAATAAGCAACTATATTTTCTTTCCCTTTTACCGTAAAAACATAAATATCCTGTTTATTTTCCTCTGCTTCTAAGTCCTGAAGATTGCTTTTTACTTCTTCATAATCGCTTTCCCATTCCTTTTTTATTCTCTCCAAAAATATTTTACTTGGCACAGGTGTATAAATTTTTACGTTTTCACTGCTTTCTTCCACCATAGCAAGTCCAAGTTTTGTAATGGATTCCAAAACATCATAAATTCTTGCTCTTGGTATACCGGATTCCTTGCTTATTTTGTAAGCGTTTGACGTTCCAATTTTTAACAGGCTTGCATAAGCCTTTGCTTCATATAGGTTTAATCCGAACTTTTGTAACTTATCAAGCATTGTATCTTTCATCTCAATATTTTCCCTTTCACTTACACTAATTTCTTAACAATAGTCAAATGCGCTCTGCAATCAGTTTTCCCATATCTTCCGTACCTACCTGTTTAACAGACTGATTCCTGTTCTTCTCTTGCGGCATTATATCAACTGTGCGATAACCTTCTGCTAAAACTTGTTTAACTGCCGTTTCAATCCTTCCTGCTTCTTCCTCTAAATCGAAAGAGTAACGAAGCATCATTGCCGCACTTAATATTGTTGCAATCGGATTTGCCACACCCTTTCCGGCAATATCCGGCGCAGCGCCACCACTTGGCTCATATAAACCAAATTTCGTATCATTCAAGCTCGCTGATGAGAGCATACCGATTGAACCTGTAATAGCACTTGCTTCATCTGATAAAATATCACCAAACATATTTTCGGTAAGAATGACATCAAACTGATTCGGATTTTTAACAAGTTGCATTGCACAATTATCTACAATCATATGTTCCAATGTTACTCCTGGATAGACCTCTGCAACTTCCTCAACAATTTTTCTCCACAGCCTTGAAGAATCCAATACATTTACTTTATCTACACTTGTCACTTTTTTACTGCGCTTCATCGCAATTTCAAACGCTTTAACTGCAATACGCCGTATTTCCTTTTCACTATATGACAAAGTATCTACCGCTGTAACTTCCCCTTTCACTTCCTGTGTTCGCCGCTCTCCGAAATATAAACCACCCGTTAATTCCCTTACAATTACCATGTCAAGGCCATTACCAATAATTTCTTTCTTAATCGGACACGCCTCCAGTAATTCTTCATAGAGGTATGCCGGTCTAAGATTTGCAAACAAGTTCAACGATTTCCTCAATTTGAGCAAGCCCGCCTCTGGTCTTAATTCCGGTGCAAGTTTATACCAAGGTGATGTTGCTGTGTTGCCACCAATTGACCCCAATAAAACTGCATCCGCTGCTTTTGCTATCTCAATTACTTCGTCAGTAAGAGGTTCTCCATATGTATCAATTGATACTCCACCCATCAAAACATCTTTATATGTGATGTTATGTCCAAACTTTTCGGCGGTTTTATTTAGAACTCTTTTCGCTTCTGCAATTATTTCAGGTCCTATGCCGTCGCCCGGTATACATACAATATTCAAATTCATTCCTGTTCTCCTCATATAAACACTTTACATATTGCTAACCCTTTAATAGTTACCACTTTAATGGTTACTATATCATTTCTATGTATGTTTGTCAAGAACTGCCCGTTTTTTCCAAAAAACTCTCCCAATATTGGAAACTTTTATACTTTGCCTTGTAACTCCCGTAGATGCCTAAGCTGTGCTTCGCTCAATGTTCTTGGTTTCCCAATCTTGACAAGATTTTTGGGTAAAATATAGGTCTTGCTTACTTCCGTCCATGACTTTAAGCGGATTATATCCGGAAATTCTTTATGCAGCTTATCCATTTTCCGTATCCACACCGGATTTGCTGTGTAAACAGTTGCCTCGTCCTCATCGGCATTTAAATTGATGACAACCTCCTGCTCATATCTTGATAATTTCATTCCATACCCCTTTCTCCGGTTCCGAATTTATCTGACAGCACCCTGTCGGTGCTGAGTTTTTCTGCCCAAAATTGGGCGGGTTTATAAATCTGCTGTTCTCCCCTTGCTGTTTCCTGACAGGCAACCCTTGTCGGCGCTGTATCGTCCAGTATTGGCGCTCAAATTATTTCAAAATTGGTCTTGGCGGTATATGTCAGCTTGGACAGTCATTTAATTGTACTGCCATTATCCAACAAAACAGCCTACTTTCCCGTATATCCATCATGTCGGAAATCCGCCCCAAAATTGAAAATTTCTATCATGCTGGAAAAATGTGATAGGAATCCGCCGTTTTATGTGATATTCTGTTTTTCGTAAAGGAGAGATTTATCAATGAAAACACAATTAAGTATTCAGGAACGCCTGAAAGACCTACGTGTGGAAAAGAGACTGACTTTAGAGCAGCTATCACAGCAGACAAAAATTCCGGCTTCCACACTTGGTTCTTACGAATCTGATGATTATAAAGAAATACCCCACAGGAACATTATTGACTTGGCAAAATTCTATGGTGTATCAACGAATTATCTGCTCGGCATGACCGAAAACAGGCAGCTTGGCAATATTTCCATATCCGATCTGCACTTGAGCGATGCCGCCCTGTCACTTCTCAAAGACCAGAAACTAAATTCCCTACTCCTGTCAGAGCTTATCACCCATGAGCAGTTCCGAAAACTCATGCTTGACTTGGAGATATATGTCGACGGTCTTGCAGATATGCAGGTCAAGTCGCTTAACTTTGTGGTGGATACAAGCAGAAAAGCACTGATGAAACGCCATAATCCCGATGAATATAATCTGCAATTAGGTACTCTGAACGCACAACATCTTGAATTGAACGAGTATTTCTTCCATGTGATTGATGATGATATGCATACCATTATCAAAGATATCAGGAACGCCCACAAAGGCGATATTGATTCCGCCCCATCCAAAACCGTAACCGAGTATTTTGAAGAAATCATCGAAAAGGCAGAAGCCTTTGCAGGGACTTCCAAACAGAAACTTGCTTATATATTCAGTCAGTTCCTGAAAATCAAGCCTACCGAAAAGAATATTGATGATATGGCAGATATGCTCGGTCAGTCTGAAATCTTGGAGCCTGACGCTAAGAAACGCCGGAAAAGTGCAAGGCAGAAACGCACTAAGGACTGAATTTCTACAAAACAAAAGGAACTGCATATTGTTTGCAATTCCCTGTTTACAAAGCTGTATGGTATTATTCCTCTGCCTTTACCAGCTCCACCACGTCCTTCAGTTCACAATCCAGCGCATCACATATCCGTATGAGCGATTCCATAGAAATGTGCTGCCCTTTGTTCATATTGGCAAGCACATTCGTGGTAAGCCCTGCCTCAATACGCATCTGGCTCTTGGTCATTCCCCGTTCTAAGAGCAGATGCCATAAGGGTAAATAACTGACTTTCCGCATAACAGTCCTCCGTTATCCAGCAGATGTTTTTTCTGCCTGTTTTCTGTATCTGTTTTGTTTATTCTATCAGAGATATTGTCTTTTATCAATCAAATCTTGACTGTTGGCGGTATTTCCTGTTGTTTTGCCAATCATATTTTTGTTACATCTATTTGGGTATGAAGTGTTTCATGCCCTGTGATTTTGCTCATGTGAGATAAAGAAGTAAAAGAAGTGTAAAAAATTTTGCCGTTCCCTGTCCGGCTGACTGCCGGACGGGTCGGGCTTTAGTCGGGCAA
>VSNJ01000197.1 GCA_009774235.1 Lachnospiraceae bacterium | reverse complement strand
TTTGGAAGCGGTAATTCAGTTAAACTCTTGTCCTGTTAAAACTCCGCTAAATATTTTATTAAAAGATAAAACAACTAAAAAAAATATTATTTGGGCAACAAAGAGCTATGAAAGTTTTGGTATTCAATATTCTGATGATAAGCAGATAACTGTGGAAGCAATAACAGGATTTAATTCCATTATGATACAGCCTAGAATTATGAAGGCTATGGAACAACAGCAAGAACGTACAAAAAACCATGCCGAAGTATTTACTCCATCTTGGATATGCAATCATATGAATAATTATTGTGATGAGGAATGGTTTGGCAGGAGAAATGTATTTAATATTGAAAAAGAAAAATCATGGGAATCAACAACTGAAAAAATTATGTTTCCTGAGAAAAAAACCTGGAAACAATATGTAGATTCCAGACGGTTAGAAATAACTTGTGGAGAAGCTCCATTTATTGTTTCAAGATATGATGCTGCTACAGGTGAACTTATAAAAATAGAAAACAGGATAGGAATTCTTGATCGTAAACTTAGGATAATAAACGAAAACATTGATTGCGAAACAGAATGGATGGACTGGGTTATTAGAGCGTATCAAAGTGTTTATGGTTATGAATTTCAAGGTGATAATCTTTTAATTGGCAGAATAAATCTTCTTATGACATTTGTAGATTATCTTAAATACAAGTGGAACAGAGAGCCAGTGGTTTCTGAATTAAAAAAAATAGCGAATATTATAGCTTGGAATTTATGGCAGATGGATGGTTTAACAGGTACAGTTCCATTAGGTGTTCCAGAAGAGGATATATACCAATATTCTTTATTTGATTTCATGGATGGCATAGAAGATAGAAAAGAAGAAAAAACAGAAAAAATATCACCAAAGTGTAGAATATACGATTGGAGAGCACCACATTCTATATTTTTTGAATCTATACGAAGGGAGAAATAAAAAATGAAATTTGATTACGTGATTGGAAATCCACCATATCAACAAGATACAAATGGTGCTGGAAGACAAGCAACCCCATTATATAATTTTTTTGTTGAAGCCGCAAAAGAATTAGATCCAGAATGCATTTGTATGATTATTCCATCAAGATGGTTTGCTGGTGGAATGGGATTAAATGGTTTTAGAGAAATGATGATGAATGATAAGCATTTAAAGCGGTTAGTAGATTATACTAATTCAAAAGATTGCTTTCCAGGTATTAGCATAAGTGGTGGTGTATGTTATTTCTTGAGAGATAAAAATTATTTTGGAAATTGTAAATTTACTAATATTACAAATAGAGAAGAAAACACTGTTATCCGTCCATTAAATGAATTCCCTGTATTGGTGCGGTATAATAAAGCAGTGTCAATTATACATAAAGTTCAGAGTAAAGAGGAAAAATGTATAGATTCAATTATGAGTTCTCTGATGCCTTATGGACTTTCTACAAATTATAGAGGTTCAAGTAAATCTAATACAGAAAATGATTTGATTTTGCATGCAAGTAATGGTTTTACATATATAGATAGAACTGTTATTACAAAAGGGTTAGAATCAATAGATAAATATAAAATTTTAATTAGTAAGACAAGTGCAGAGCATGCAGGGGAACCTGGAAAAGATGGAAGATTTAGAGTGATTCCATCTTCTATGAGAGTTGTAGGACCAAGTGAAGTATGTACTCATTCATATTTTATTGCAGGTCCATGGGAGAATGAAAAGCCAGCACAAAATGCAGTAATTTATTTAAAGACAAGATTTGTAAGATTTTTAGCATTATTATGTATTAGTGGTTTTGGATTGTCAAAATTAGTATTTTCATTTGTTCCTATTCAAAATTTTTCTGAAACATCAGATATTGATTGGGATGCACCTATAATTAATATAGAAAGGCAACTTTATGAGAAATATGAATTATCAGAAGATGAAATTAATTTTATAGAAACAAAAGTAAAGGAGATTGATTGATGTCCAGAATTAACATACAAACTACAAACCGGATTATTCCTATGATTTATGCTTATTCTACTCCAGAAGTTCCAAAGCATAATGGCTGGGTAAAAATTGGTTATACGGAACAAGATGTAGATAAGAGAATAAAACAGCAAACATACACAGTTGGTCTTAAATATAATAAAGAATGGCAAGGAACAGCTATTTTTGATGATGGTTCAGGAGAAATATTTCATGATACAGATTTTCATGCGTATCTTAGTAAATTAGGAATTGAACGGGAAGAAGGACATGAATGGTTTCATATAGATGGATTATTATCAAAAGGACATTTTAGAGATTTTAAAGAAAATAGAGGAATTCCAGATAGCAGTAACAGTGAAGTGGTTTCGTATATTTTAAGGGACGAGCAGAATAAAGCTGTGGAAAAAACTATAGAGTATTTTAAGAGTAATGAATCAGGTGAGTTTTTATGGAATGCAAAACCCCGCTTCGGAAAAACCTTGTCTGTATATGATTTTTGCAAACGGGTTGATGCACATAATATTTTGATAGTTACAAATAGACCTGCTATTGCAAATTCCTGGTATTCAGATTATGAGAGGTTTTTAGGGAAAGAATCGGGATATTTATTTGTAAGCCAGGCTGATTCGCTTAAAGGAAAGCCATATGTAATAACAAGAGAAGAATATAGTAAGATTGTATTGATGTCTGATGATGTATCAGGTTGTATAGAATTTGTAAGTTTACAAGATTTAAAAGGTTCAATTTATTTTGGTGGCCAATATGATAAACTTGTAGAAATCAGTGACGATCCCAAAAGGGGACAAATATGGGATGTTCTTATTATTGATGAAGCGCATGAGGGAGTAGATACATATAAAACAGATATAGCTTTTGAACATATTAAACGTAAGTTTACTTTGCATTTATCAGGTACTCCTTTTAAAGCACTGGCAAACGATAAATTTCCAGAAAAGGCTATTTTTAACTGGACATATGCTGATGAACAAAAGGCAAAAGAAAGTTGGGATAAAGAAGCAGAAAATCCATATATTAGTCTTCCTAAACTTAATCTTTTTACATATCAAATGTCTGAAATTATAAAAGATGAATTAGAACAAGGAATAGAAATTCAAGGCGAAACAGAGGAATACGCTTTTGATTTGAATGAATTTTTTAAGATAAAAGCAAATGGCAAATTTGAACACGAAAGTTCTGTAGATAAATTTTTAGATGCATTAACAAAACAAGAAAAATTTCCATTTTCAACTGAAGAATTAAGAAATGAATTAAAACATACATTTTGGCTTTTGAACCGTGTTGATAGTGCAAAAGCTCTTGCAAAAAAATTAAAGGAACATAAAATATTTAAGGATTATGAAATTGTTCTTGCTGCTGGAGATGGGAAAATAGATGATCAAGATGAAATAAAAAAGTCATTTGATAAAGTAAAAAAAGCTATTGTAGAAAATGAAAAAACAATTACATTATCTGTAGGACAACTTACAACAGGTGTCACGATTCCAGAGTGGACTGCTGTTCTTATGCTTAGTAATGTAAAAAGTCCAGCATTATATATGCAGTCAGCTTTTCGTGCACAAAATCCTTACTCTTTTTCAAAAGCAGGGAAATTTTACCGTAAAGAGAAAGTATATGTATTTGATTTTGATCCAGCAAGGACTCTTATTATTTTTGAGGAATTTGCTAATGATTTATCATCAGAAACATCTGATGGAAGAGGGAATTATGATAAAAGAAAAGATAATGTTAGAACACTTCTTAATTTCTTTCCTGTAATTGGAGAGGATGAAGCAGGGGAAATGATAGAACTTGATGCAGAAAAAGTATTATCTATTCCTAGAAAAATCCGTTCAAGAGAAGTTGTTAAACGGGGATTTATGAGTGATTTCCTTTTTCAAAATATTTCTAATGTGTTTCATGCACCTATGGAAGTTATAGAAATAATACAAAACTTTACTGCTGTACAAGAGCCAAAAAGGGAAATAGAAATAACAGAAGATATAACGGAAGAATTATCTTTAGATGAAAACGGAGAAGT
Organism: Lachnospiraceae bacterium; assembly: GCA_009774235.1. Classification (GTDB taxonomy): domain Bacteria; phylum Bacillota; class Clostridia; order Lachnospirales; family Lachnospiraceae; genus Butyribacter. The sequence goes on along the minus strand of VSNJ01000197.1, from coordinate 2,711 downwards.
TTCTTTATCTGAGGGTTATATAATAGGAAAATCTGCAGAGATTTTCGGGAAAAAGATTTTTGATGATGTTCCCAATAAACTTAAAGAAACTTTAAATTCTATTCAAGTATCAGAAGAAGAACCAAAAGTAAATGTACTTGATATGTTAAAAGACATTTTTCATAAAGAAGCTGTTAATGTTGTAATGGAAACAGCAGAAAATGAGTATGGATCTGATTTACGTAAAACAGACAAAAACAAGCTTGAACATAAATTAAAGAATGATTCTGGCTATATGATAGACAAAGCCTATGATGAATATACCATTATTGAGAATATCTTAGAAAAAGAATATAAAGAACATTTAGAATTGTGCAAAACGGAGAAAGAGATTGTAACATTAAACCAGGAACACAAAGAAAAACAGGAAAAAAATTTTAAGAATTTTAAAGAAACTTTATCAAATTCTATTAATGATTTTGTAGAATTGGCAAGTAAGGATATTATAAGAACTGTTGAAACACAAAAAAAGGAACAAAAGAAAAAAGAAACCGAAGATTCTGTAAAAGACCATCTTCGGGGATTTTCAAGAACAATACCTTCTTTTCTTATGGCATATGGAGATGAAACAGTTACACTTGCAAATTTTGATAAAGTTATTCCAGATGAAGTATTTAAAGAAGTTACAAGTATTTCTTTAGATGAATTTATCTTTCTTCGTGATGGTGGGGATTATACAGACCAGGAAACAGGAGAGAAGAAGCATTTTGAAGGAAAACTTTTTGAACCTGTAGTATTTGATGATTCTATAAAGGAGTTTTTATATTTAAAAACGAAATTGGCAAATTATTTTGAAGAAACAAGTAAGGAAGATATTTTTGATTATATTCCTCCACAAAAAACGAATCAGATTTTTACACCTAAATGTGTGGTGAAGAAAATGGTAGATATGTTAGAAGCAGAAAATTCTGGATGTTTTGACAAGGATGACCAGACTTTTATAGATTTATATATGAAATCTGGTTTATATATTGCTGAAATTGTGAAGCGTCTATATCAAAGTGAAGAAATGAAAAAGCATCATCCAGATGATAAGGAAAGACTGGAACATATCTTTAAAGAACAAGTTTATGGGCTTGCTCCTACGGAAATTATATATAAAATTGCTACTAATTTTATTCTTGGATTTAATGAAAATGCTGCTGGTATAGAGCATAATTTTAAACAAGCAGATACTCTTGAACCAGCCAAAAAAGGACAGTTGAACCAGTTTCTAGCCGAAATTTATGAAGATAGTAAATAATACTGTACAGCCAAAGAAAGAGAATGTTTACAAAATGAAAAAAATTATTTGACAGGTTCAATCAATTTTGCGGAGATGATGGACAATCTAAAATAGTTGTAAGGATAACAATATTTAAGAAATAAGTTGTAATATACAACCAGAGGGAGGTTTTAGTATGAACCAGGAAATAATTATAAAAATGGTTCAGCCATATTTGAGAAATTTATCTATCACATATGGAGAGTTTGACAATATATTTAATATGTTATCTCTTAATGAACAATATGGTGTTTTAGAGGTGCTTGCTCAAAATCATATTGAGTTAAGACCTGATGATGATGGTTCTGATGAGAATGCAATAACTATAGAACCAATAGAAATGGAAATTTGTAAAGATGAAGAAGACATTGAAACAGTTACTTTTGAAAAAGATTTTGAGATATTGTATGATGATTTGATTTTTTCAAATAAACAAAATAATGAAGATATTAAAAATCATAAGAATTTGTCAGAAGCTAAAAAAGATATAAAACAGTCTAATGAAATTTTATGTATATTGATTCAACAAGGTAATGAACAAGCAAGACAAGATTTGTGTATTAAAAATATAAAATTAGTAGATAAAATTGCAAACAGATATGAAAAATATTTTGGAAATGATTTAGATTTTGATGACTTAGAGCAGGCTGGTATGATTGGAATGTTGATTGCAGCAGAAAAGTTTAATATTAATTTTGGATATGCTTTTTCTACATATGCTATATGGTGGATAAGACAAGCAATTTTAAGAGAAATATGTGATCATGGTTTTACTATACGGGTTCCAGTACATGTAATGGAAACAATATATAAAATAAATATTATTGATAGAGATTTAAGTGCTGGAGGATTGGAATATAAGAAACGTATAGAAAAAATTGCAAAAAAACTTGATATGACAGAGAAATATGTAGAAAAGTATATAGTTATAAGAAATAATTTTCTAAATAATATATCACTAGATATACCTATAGATGAAGAAGATACAACAATGATCGAAATAACTCCTATGGAAACAGAAATTTCAGTTGAAGATGAAGTGATTGGACATGTCCTTAGAAAACAGATAGATGATGTACTTAAGACTTTAACTATACGAGAACAGAAAATATTAGATTTGAGATTTGGGTTAACAGATGGGAGAGCACGGACACTTGAAGAAATTGGAAAATTATATGGAGTAACAAGAGAAAGAATAAGACAAATTGAAGCAAAAGCCTTGAAAAAATTAAGACACATAAGCAGAAGCAAAAAATTGATAGATTTTTATTAGGAGAATACTAAATGGTTAATAATATTATTAAAGATTCAGTTAGCAAAAAACTTGAATTATTAGAAACAGAAGATAATATCATTATTGTATTAAAAGGAATTTCTATAAGAGAGCTTGATATTGGATATACTGAAG
>VSNJ01000196.1 GCA_009774235.1 Lachnospiraceae bacterium | reverse complement strand
ATATTATAATAACTTACAAATTTAACAAAGATTTAAAATTTATGTTTTTCTGCAAAGTCTGTATTTATGAGATAAAATCATATAAAATAAGGCTTTGCAGTGATTTTTTAGTAAGCTGGAAATGTGTAAAAATTGTTAGAAAAAGTTACGGTTAGAAACAAATTAGCAACAAATTTTATATTTTGATTTTGTTTATTTCTGTTCGTAATTCTTCTATAGTCCTGTGTCCGTAAACTGATTTTTCTACATCACCACCAAGACTATGTCCCATAAGCAAATGTTTTGATAATTCATCAATTTTATATTTATCACATAGCCATGAAAAAGTGTGGCGGCAGTCATGTGGTGTGTGCCTTTTACCAGATATAGTTTTGTCAATCCCAAGCTGCTGCAGTGCAGGATAAAAAGATTTTTCCCTGAAAGTGCTGGCGTTGAAATTAAGAGGCTGGAAAGCTAAAGCATAGGAAAATATGGAACTATGTATAGGGACTATCCTGTTTTTACCAGCTTTAGTTTTTACGCCACCTTTGAAATATTGTTCATTTTTGTTTATTTCTATGGTTTCAAATGCCTTTATACGGAAACCACTGTATACCATAACCAAGATAAACTGTACTGTTTTATCCTGGTTATTATTCCATAAAATAGAAAGTTCTTCCTGTGTAAATGGTTCGCCGATTTCGTCATCATCTGGTATATTGATTCTTACAAATTCAGAATAATCTTTATCTGTTATATCATTTTCCTTTGCAAATTTATACATTTGCTTAAACAATGTGACAATCAGTTCCAGGCTTGAATGTTTTAGCGGACAGCTATCCACTATATTCTGTAAATCGTATTTGCGTAAGTCCTTAAATTTTCTACTATGCAAGGCAGAACAATTTTTGAAAGCAACTTTTGTGGATGCGGCGGAAGCTTTTGAAAACTTTTTCTTTTTATTGTCTATGTATTTAGCTTTGAAGTATAAATCAAACAATTCAGAAAATGTAATATTTTCATGTGCCAGGTCATAAGGGTTAGCGGAGTATTCCCTTAGCGCATCAAATGCCTTATGCCAGTCTTCATAATAACCAATAGCAGGCTGGGTAACAGGAGAACCATTAAGGTTAAATTCCCTTGTAGGCGGATAGGCAGCAAATGGTCTGGAACGGTTGCCAGAAAGCTTCTTGATGCTTCCAAACCCATTAGGCAGTTTTTTATATTTCCTGCGTTTTGCTGGTCTTCTTTTCTTTGGTTCTGTATCTGGGGCAGCAGGTCCAGGAACAGCTGTAGCATCTAGTGAAAAATTTACAGGACACCCACAATTTGGGCATGAAGCCGCTTTATCAGATACAACATGACTACATTCAATACATGTAATTAATGACATAGAAACATCATCCTTTCTTGAAAAAAGGGCAAAAAAATACACCTGTTATTGCAAATGGTGATAAAATGTAGTACAATATAGTTGCTTTGAATGTAACATTTTATCTTATACAGCCCTTGTGTTCCAGCACAGGGGCTGCAATTTTACATCATATATAACTATAGTTTTTTCATTTATGAAAAAGACTGGCAGAAGTCCGCAGGAAGAACAGCGGGTATTATGCTGTTTTTAAAATCCTTTGTATTATTTGTAATAATATAGTCTATGCCATTCCTTCTGGCGGCAGCATACTGCGCACAGTCGTGAACTACCCACTGTCTAAAGCCAGTGGGAATGCGGTAGCCTTATTTCAAAAGCATCTTCATGTAATGTCTCATACATCCAGAAGGTTCTGGTGTTTCTTATGCATACATTAACCGCCCTTTGGGTTCTGGTATTTCAAGACCTCTTTCTTTTGTGGTTTCAATCCATTCTTTTATAATAATTTCAGTATTTGCAATAGCTTCTTCAACAGTTGCACCATCTGCCATGCATCCAGGAAGTTCTGGTACCTCTACAATAAAAGCATTGTCATCATCAGACCAGTAAATAATACGTTCATATTTATACATTCTATATGCCTCCTATAATCCAAAATGATATTTTAATAAGTATTCCCTTATTTGTTTTACTTGGTATGGTTTAGCCATGTTTTTGACTGGCTGGATATTTAAGTTTTCAGGTAATTCCTTGTAGTAATATATGAAATGGTCTCCTTTTACCCGATACTTAAAACCAAGTACATTAAGTAGTTTTTGTAAGTCTTTGAATTTTATGTTTTTGTCTTGTGTACCACACATAACAGAATAAAAAAGCTTTTCTAATGTTGACATTTTGTAGCTCCTGTAGTAATAAATTTAGATATTTTATTTGAAATTATATTTGCTGGCATTTTGAGTATGTATCTAATATCAGGTTTTCAATTTGCCCTAAAAGTTTAACGTCATCAAAATAATATTCAGTTTCATAATCTGTTGAGTCGAATTTATGTAATGTAAATAATTTTTTATCTTTCATAACTGCTATCCTGCATATCCATTTACTGTAAGAATCTGAAATATGCATGTATGCATATCTGGATGTTTTTTTATACGATACCCCATCATCCAGATGTAACATGTCCTTTACAAAGTCTAAAGTCTCTAATTCTTCTTTTAAAAAGTCTGGGGTAGCAGGTTTTTGATGGGGTAGTTCCTTTCGTGATGGCTGGGTAATTGCGTTTTTAAACTTGTCATTCATAAGCTCATTTATATATTCATCAATAGCAACTTTCAACAATTCACGGAATTTATCTATTACTGCTTGTGTTTTAATGCCAGCATAAATATTTTTGATTAATGCTCTTACAAACTGTTCAGACGGGTTTTGTAACTGTTCAGATAAAGCAGTTTTCAATAATGAAGTATATTTTAATTCTGAAGCACTGTCCAAAATTTCTTTTGTATTAAAATTTTCTTTTTGGAACTTTTTCAATTCCTGTAAACCACTTTCCTTCATGTCCAGCAAGTTGATTTCTAAAAATGGGATTAAATCCATCTTATTTATTTCTTCAATGTCTGAATAAAATTTGTATACAATGCCATTAGTAAGTATACCAAATCTTGCTTTTGTAACAGTGAAGTAACGGAACAGCTGGTTTAAGTGCTTGGTATTTAATTCAACATTAGCAGGTTTGACTTCTATAATCATTAAAGGATTTTGGTTTTGTACGATTGCATAGTCAACTTTTTCACCTTTTTTAGTGCCAGTATCAGCAGTGTATTCAGGAATAAATTCCAATGGGTTAAATACATCATAGCCAAGCAGCTGGAAAAACGGAAGGACAATTGAAGTTTTGGTTGCTTCTTCCGAAGTAATACTTTTAAGCATGGGTTCTATTTTTGTTGAAAAATCTAATATCTTATCTGCAAAATCCATCTCATTATCTCCTAAAAATGTCTGTTTTTCTTTCTTGTATTTGTGAATTTTTAAATTATTAGTTTAGTAAGTTTTTATATACTAAAAAAATTTTATACTTATATATGCGCCCACCATGGAGGGAGTGAAACCTATGAATATAAAACATATAAGTTATTCTGATAAAAAAATATTTGCGTTGTATTACAGGGCAATAAATACACTTTATTACAATATAAATTTTAAATCTGGAACAATACTGATAATTATTAAATAGTGTTTTATTGGTGGGCGCTAGCCTGTACGGGAATTAAACTTATTAATATCTATAGGAGGATAAAGTCTTTCTAATTCTTCTGGAGTATCTGGCGCCTCGTCATAAACATTATTACATTCTAATTTAGCAGAAGATGATTTTATTTCGTTGATATTTTCTGTTCTATTAAGTTCTCTTTCAATTATTATATTTACAGTATCTTTACCAAAATCATCAAGTGAACGGTATTTTTCTATCATGTTCCATTCATCATCTGTTGGCACAGAATAATCAGCTTTTACAAATGAGAAGGTTTCTAGTATATTTTTACAATCATAAATTTGGCATAAAGCCATGAATGTATCAGCGTTTGGCATACGTATTCCTGTTTCGTATCCAGAGAGTGTTTTTGCTGAAATAGTATAACCCATATTTTGCAATTTGAAAGATACATCCTTTGCGGTTAAATTTTTATTTTTACGCAATTTTTTTAATACTGTGCCAAAATCGTCATTCATTCTATCACCTTCCCTTTATATGTAATATACAATAAAAATTTAAACTGGTCAATAAAAATCTTCACAGCGAAGAAAAAATATTATAAAAAGTCATTGACAATCTTCAATTTGGAGAATATAATATAAAAAATTCTTCAAATTGAAGAGGAAAGAGGTGATAATGTGAAGGTTTCAAAGCAAATAGGAATTTATATGAAACAAAGAGGACTTAATCTTTCAGAAGTTGCAAGAAGAACAGGGCTAGATTACCATTCGCTATATACAAGTCTTTATCAGGAAAGTAGTAACAGGGATTTAAGAGCAGAAGAATTAATACCTCTTTGTATTTTTCTTGATGTTGACCCAAGAGAATTTGCACAACAAAAACAGTGGTCATAAATCGTACAAAGAGGAGGAAATAGAAATGGTTCTATCAGATAAGGGATTAAAAGAACTTGAAAAAACAGCAGATAAACATAAAAATGTAACCTTGCTGTTTTTAATAGATATATACAAGATGTTAAAAGATGTTACCAACAAGTTAGAACAAAAGAATTATTCCTGTAATTGCAGCTGCAATAGAGCCGATTGCTCCCAGGATTGTAATAATAAGGATTAAAGTATTATAACGTTTTTGTTTTTTCTGGTTTTCCTCAAGATAACGGATGATTCTGGTAGAGTCATCTAAACATAAATTGTGGAGTGTGTCCATTTCTCCAGGAGAGAGTTTCATTGTATGTTTTTCCTTTCATATGTACTTGGCTGCTGGAACAGCCTGTGAGCATATTATAGGGGAAGGCAAATGGAAAAGCAAGTAAGGGAAGGAGGTGGCTTATATGTCAGCTACAGCTATATTATTAAAAACAGAAGATAAGCCTGTTGCAGATAAATTTACAGCGTTTATAAAATCATTAAGTGAGGAAGAATAAAATTCAATGTTGTATTTTATTGAAGGTGCTAACTTTGCAAGACAGCTGGAATTACAATCTAGTAAAAATAAGTTATACCCTAAAAAGGGACATGAGTAGAAATAAAAATTATAAACAAAAAAATAGAAGGAAAAGCAATGGAAGAACAAAGGAAAGATATTATATCAACCCAGATAAGGCTTCCAGTAGGTATATATAAGTATATAGAGCAGGAAGCCAGCAGAATGGGTATAGCCAAAAACGCATTTCTTATTATTTTGCTTGAGCAAGGAAAAAAGCTATGGGAAGCAGATGTTACTATTCATCCGAAAGGATGATAGTTCCATGTTCTTTCTCATAAGCTTCAACACCAAGTTTCATAAAGTATTCAATCTGACTGTTGGTATTCCTGCTTTCAAGTTTGGCAATAATTTTTGTTTTTTGGTAAGTGGTTTCGTCTACTCTGATTTGGGTAGCAGTTCTATTTGGTATTTTTGCAGGCATATAGATAATTCTCCTTTTATTTTGCTTGAGCAAGGAAAAAAGCTATGGGAAGCAGATGTTACTATTCATCCGAAAGAGTTATAGTTCCATGTTCTTTTTCGTAAGCTTCAACGCCAAGTTTCATGAAGTATTCAATTTGTGCATTAGTGGTTCGCAACTCATTTTCAGCAATGATTTTTGTTTTTTTATATAGAATTTCATCATACCGCATTTGGGTAGCAACTTTTCCATTATAAGCCATAGTATCACCTCCGTTTTATTTTAGTAGCATTTTAATAGTAAAATAGCTTGAAAATTAAATCTAGTAGTAATATAGTAGAAATATGCTATTAAAACATTAAAGGGAGGATGCAATAATGTTATCAAGTGAAATTTTGAAACTGGAAACTGAGAACCAGGAATTAAAAGAAATGTTGCGGATATTAAGTAAAGACACATCAAAACCGAAAGATTGCAGGCACTGTAAATATTATATCCAGTATTATTGCAGGGACAACCATGGAAATTTCCGCACTATATATGCAGGGCATTGTATTTGCGGAGTGCCATCTAGGAAGCGTAATGGAAAGAGAAACCCAACACCAGAAGAAACTTGTTTATGCTATGAGGGGAGAGGTTAAGTAAAAAATGCCAAGAAATAATTTAAAAGAAGCCCGCAATAAGGCGGGCATGACACAAGGACAAGTTGCGGAATATTTAGGAATTACGGAACAACATTACCAGCGTATTGAATATGGTACAACTATTGGAAAAATTGCGCTTTGGGATAAACTTGAAGATTTGTTTAATGTCCATCAGCGTGTTCTGCGAGAAATTCATCACGACAAAGCAATTCATCAAGAGATACATCAAGAATAACTGATAATTTTAATAGTTTTAACATATTGGGCTCAGAAGTACCTAATTCATATCGCTGATAAGCGTTTGTAGCCATAGAAAGAATCTCAGCCATTTGTTTTTGGGTCAGTCCCTTTTTTTGGCGCATTTCTTTTAATTTTGTGTGAAACATAAAAACCTCCTTAAAAATTATTGACACAACAGAAAGTGTTGTGTATAATAGGTTCTAAACACAACAGAAAGTGTTGTGTTATTATGTGGTTAATAAGTTAAATAATATTTTATTTTACCATGAGTTCAAAGGAGGATGCAATAATGTTATCAAGTGAAATTTTGAAGCTGGAAACTGAGAACCAGGAATTAAAAGAAATGTTGCGGATATTAAGTAAAGACACATCAAAACCGAAAGATTGCAG
>VSNJ01000195.1 GCA_009774235.1 Lachnospiraceae bacterium | reverse complement strand
GTATATAACAATCCCCTGGTTTTATCTGGTAAAACCAGGGGATTGTTGCTTAATCCATTATTATTTATCACTTTTATTCTTTAGTTATAAAATTATATTTTATTAATATATATTTCTATAACCTCATAATTAATGTTTCTTTCTCTGGCTTTTCACCAGCAATATCTTTTTCAACATAATCATAAAGCCTGGCAATTGCTTCAAGACCATCTGACATTGTATCAAGCCTTTTTCCAGTAAGTTTCAGTTGTGTATATACCTTTTCAAGTTCTGTATCTATTTTTCTTCCTGCCATTGAATCCATAATTAATAAAAGCTTATTTCTGCTTTCCTGTAAAGCAGCAGCAATATGGTCCAGGTTCTTTTTAATTTCTTGCTGGCCTGCTGCACATCCAATAATCTTCTTACCTTTCACTCCAATTTCCATACGCATCATACCTTTCCATAGTCCTTTTATATACCAGGCTACTCTTCTATAAACTCAAATGTTTCATTTGCCAGTACCACCTTATCATGCGCAGATAACTTTGTACCTGTTCCATCAATCTTTTTACCATTTACAAATGTACCATTTACTGAATTTAAATCATAAATATAATAATTATCCTTATTCCACTTTATAGAAGCATGCTGCCTGCTGATAACAGAATTATCCTTAACAGCATAATCTGCTGCTTCTTCACTCTTTCCAATAATAAAATCTGCTTTATTAATCATAAACGTCTGGCGTGTCCGTATCTGTAACATACGTGCATATTTTTTACGTTTGTCAAATGCATTTCTTCCTACATTAATATTTGGCGCAGAGCCTGCATAATTACGTAATATAACTGTTCCATCACCATCCATTACAGCTGTAGCCTGTGTATTGTTTTTTATAACATTATTTTTATTACTATTTCCCTGTTGGATTCTTCTTTCATTATAATTATTATTTTGCTGGCTACTAACACTGGCAGTTTGTTGTTGTACATTTTCATAAGCTGGTGCTGTCTGTGCCTGGCTGCCAGAAGCAACAGACTTTTTATGTTTTAATTTCCATATAAGCAGCCTTATAAACACTGCAAATACTATTAAAAGTATAATTCCTGAAACTATAATTACAACTTTTATTTTAGGAAGCTTTTTTACAAGCTGGTTTCTTGCATCATCAAGTTTTTTCTGTATATTCTGTATTTCTTCCAGGCTTATATGTGTGTCTTCCATCGAAGCATCCACTTCTTGTATTACTGCTGCAAGAACTTCTTGTGTTTCTCCTTTATAACCTTTTGCCTCTGTAAGCTCTTTACATTTTTCATAAGTTTTATGTAAACCAATGTATGCTGCTTCACGTTCCCTGCTATTATAAAATGTTCCAAAATTATCAAGAACCTTACGTATTTCATCTACAGGAAATGCATAGAAAATATCAACATTCTCATCTACAACTGATGCGTTATTAATTCCAACTAAATACCCATCTGTTGTTACAAGTGGGCCACCAGAATAAGCAGGTGTTGTTACTGCTGAATGCTGCAGATACTTTTTACCATCAATAAAAGCAGCTGAATCCTGTATTTGTCCAGTATGTATCTGTACTTCTTCTGCAGAATATTGTATATTGTTATTATTTTTGCCCTTATCGGGAAAACCAAGGGCATATACAGTATCTCCGACTTTCATATCCTTTGCAGAAGCAAGGCTCACTGTTTCTTTCTCTTGTAATACATCAGAAGCATCAAGTACACAGAAATCTTCATTATTACTGCCTGCAAGCACAGAAACTTCTGTAGTTATATCTCCTTTTATAACAAGCCTTACAGATGTAGTTATACTAAAATTATCTTTTTTTATCTTTTTTTTCTTGCAGAAACGCTTCTTTTCTTTTTCTGTAATATTAACAATATGGTTTGCTGTAACAACAAATACCCCTTCTGAATCATTGCTTACAAGACAGCCACATCCACTTTTCATTACATAAAATGTCCCATTTGACAAACTTATGCCTGACTGCACCTCTATAACACTGTTCTTTACATCTGCTACAGGGTCTTCTGTACTTTCTAAATCCTCCTGGCTGCTTGCACTGTCTGCCTCTGTTGCTGTTATATATTTTGTACCTGTAAATAATGTACAAAATACAAGTATAAAGACCAGAAAGATTTTTCTTATATTAGTTCTGTCCACTTATGTAACCCTCCTAATTATTATAATAATTTATGTAATTTCTGCTGTTTCTTTATTTCAAATCATCATAAGAAAAAAGAACAACCTCATCCTCATAAAAACTGTGGCCTTTTAAATGACATCCTATTTTTAAATAATTTTTAGGCTTTTCAACATATCTGCTGCCTACTTTTCCAGATATAATTTTGCCTTCTTTCAATGTTAAAATATAAAGAGCCTCTTCCCCCATATTGTTTTCATATCTTATAATACCTTTATGTTTTGGATAAGCAGAAAAAGAACTATTACTACATTTAACTGATGTTATCTCTTGTGCCATTCCATCTATATATTGGTATAAAACTAATTTTACATCAGCTTCACATGAACCATATATAACAAGTAAATCTGTTTTTTTATCATTGTCAATATCTGTTAAATAATAATCCCACATATACATGCCATCATTTTTTTTAAATGTAACACTTGGGTATTGTTTTACAACTTCCAAATATGCTTTTTTCATGCTTGTAGACATATTTTTTACACATTGCTCTTTTGCATATTTACCTAATTTCTTTCCATATTGTAAAGCTTTCTTATATTTTCCATTAGAATAATACTTTATTACCTTTTCCATATTATTGCTGTCAGAAGCTGCAGCATATTGATGGTTACATGCAAATAATGATATAATTATTAATATACTTAAAAGTTTTTTTATTCTATACATAAATATTTACCTTTCTAAATATTATTTATAAAATTCCATTTTTACAGCTTGTTTATCTACATAAGATTCTATCTCTTTTTCATATTCCAATTTTGAAACGGTTTTATTATCAATCATATAATCTGTACCATTAACAGAACATGTTCCAATAACTTTTAAACTTCCATCTTTTAATAATTTATATTTTGTATAACAATTCAAATCATAACCACCATGTGAAAGTCTTAAAATATATTTTTCTCCACTATATACCATACAAGTTTCACCACTTCCACCACCACAAAATATACTATCGGCCAATTTAACTTTATCATCATAATAAGTATATATGGCATAATCAGAACCACCAAATCTTACACCTTTAGGTTTATAATAAACCTTAATATTACCAAGCATTATATCTTACTTTTTAATCCTTGTGTCCTGAATGGTAATAAAGTGTGCTTATTTGGTTATAAACTGCAAAATTTTATTTATAAAACCTGTTGTTTTTTACCAGTAAACTATTTAAAATGTATTATGTATCTGCGTAATACAACTTTTTACTACAATTCATTCCAGCGCAGAAGTGAGGTTAAAAATGAAAAAGAATATACTACTATTAGAAGATGATGCCATACAGGCAAAAGCACTTAAACAAATGATTAACAACTATTCAGCAAACATTGAAGTTTACTATGCAATGAACCTTGAACAGGCAGATAACCTTTTAAAAAAAGAAATTATATTTAATGCATTCTTTCTTGATATTTCCCTGGACAATAAAAATGCTGACCATGCAGGGCTTTCACTTGCACGCCAGATACGTTCTGTTACACGCTACCAGCACACACCATTTGTATTTATTACAGCGTTTCCAGAACATATTTATTCTGCTGTAAACCAGTTACACTGTTTTGCTTACCTTGTTAAACCTTATTCTGAAAAGGAACTGCATAAACAATTAGCATGCCTTTTTGAACCTAAACACACAATTTTATTAAAAACTTCCGAAAACATACATATACGGCTATCTTTAGACGCCTTGCAATATGTAAATTCCAACGGGCGCTATTTAACATATGTGACTGCATCATCTAAATACCACTCAAGACAGTACACATTAAAAAAACTTATAAATATATTGCCAGATGGATTTATACGGTGCCACCGCTCATATATAATCAACCAGGCATTTGTTAAAAATTTTGACTTTGTAAACCATTTTGTACATATGATAGTTAATGATGAACTAATACCAATAAGCAGAAATTTCAGCTTGCCGCTAGAAAATGTTTAAAAATTAATAAGTAAACAAAACTATTAGTTCTGTAAATTTCAAATACACACTAATAACAAAAGAATAGACATTAATTTATAATATACAATCACTGGGAGGGATTTTACTTTGTATACTCCAATAAATATTATTACATCTGTTGTAGAAAGTATTACCTTTTTATGGATAATGTTCTATCTTACAAATATCACTTCCCTCCCAAAGATTTTTTCCAGTACACATAATATTCTATTAATTATATTTTCATTTACCATTACATATTTATTACAAATAAATGAAAACCTTTCACAAATCTTAAAAGGGTTTATTGTTATTTTTCTACATTTTTTAATTACTAAATATATTTCAAATTCAAAACCTAAAGAAGCATTAACTGCTGTAATTTTTACATATGTTTTAGAATGTCTGCTGCAAATGCCTGTATTTGCACTATTTTTGTTATTATTCCCAAATACCCGTATTGTAGACTCAAGTATTATGCAATGTGCTGTAATTATATCTGGTTTTTTACTTACTTTGGGTATTTACCACTTTGTAAAGATTAAAACTATTTATCAGAAATTATTAAAAATTCCTGGTTTTATTTTTGCATCATTATTTTTTTATATCTGCCTGATAGCCATTAACACTTTTTATTTCTATGAATTAAATGCTTTATCTCCTTTTATGTTTTTTGCTATTATGGTTTTTTTATTTTTAACTCTTTTCCTGGCTTTATTTTTTGCAATAAAAGCACATAAAAAAGAGCAGACTGTCCATTATTATGAAACTTACCTGCCTATACTTGACGATATGATATTTAACATACGTAAAACACAACATAACTACAATAATATAATCCAGGCAATCTCTAACCTTCCTGGACTATTTTCTGACTATAACTCACTATCAGATGCTCTGAAACACTATAGTTCACATATGGTAAAAGGTGCCCTGCCATCACAGCTGCTTCACTTTGAAAATAAACTTCTTATTGCCTTGCTTTATAACGAGTACTGCCTTGCAATAAACAATAAAATATGTCTGGATATAAATATACATAATTATTCATATAAAAGCAAGGCAGATGAATTCCAGATTGTAGACCTTACAGGGATTTTATTAGATAATGCCATTGAGGCTTCTGGAAAAAATGATACAATCTATATAGAAATTGGTTCTAATATACAGAATATAAACTGTAACCACAGTCTATACGCTCCTTATACAATAACCATTAAAAACCCTGGTCCTGAAGTAACACAGGATTTCATAAAGAAAATTTTTTCACATACCTATACATCTAAAACAAGTAATACATCAAAACATGGTCTTGGGCTTCCATATGTAAAAAACCTAGTACAAACCCATAAAGGCACTATTGAATTATCTAATGAAACAATTAATAATTCTGAAAATATTCCATGCCAGTATCTTGTTATACATATTACTATTTAATATATCATACAGATGGTCTATGACTATTTTAGCCACTTAATTCCCTATTCTCACTAACCTGTTTTCCTGCAATTTTAAAAGACGTTTCCAGATTACTCTGAAAACGTCTATATATACCATATTTATGCTGCATACACTGCTGCACTTATAACTGGTTTATAATTATCTCTTAGAGAACTGTGGAGCCCTGCGGGCTTTCTTAAGACCATATTTCTTACGCTCTTTCATACGTGAATCACGTGTAAGGAATCCGGCTTTCTTAAGTGTAGGACGGAAATCTGCGTCTACTGTAAGAAGAGCTCTTGCAATACCATGCCTGATAGCTCCTGCCTGTCCTGTAAAGCCACCACCACGTACTGTAATCTTAGCATCATATTTATCTGCTGTATTAGTAGCTTCAAGAGGCTGGCGTACAATAATCTTTAATGTTTCAAGACCAAAATAATCATCCATATCTCTCTTATTAATTGTAACCTTGCCTGAGCCTGGTACTAAATATACTCTGGCAACACTGCTTTTTCTCCTGCCTGTTCCATAAAACTTTGCATTTGCCACTGAAATTTCCTCCTCTCAACTATGCTCTTTCTTTAATATCTAAAACTTCTGGTTTCTGAGCCTCATGCCCGTGCTCTGCACCTGCATATACATGAAGCTTCTTCAGCATCTGGCGGCCAAGAGGCCCTTTTGGAAGCATTCCTTTTACAGCATGGCTAATAACATACTCAGGCTTCTTAGCGAGCATATCTTTGAGTGTTGTTTCCTTCATTCCACCTACATAAGCAGAATGGCTATAATAAATCTTCTGGTCAAGCTTCTTGCCTGTAACCTTTATTTTATCAGCATTAACTATAATTACATAATCACCTGTATCAATATGAGGTGTATAAATTGGCTTATTCTTACCTCTTAATACACTGGCAACCTCCGATGCGAGGCGTCCTAAAGTATGTCCTGCAGCGTCTACTACATACCATTTTTTTTCAATTGTGGATGGGCTAGCCATAAAACTTTTCATCCCAGTACCTCCTAATCTTAATTACTGCTATATTCTATCTCTATCTACATTATAACTGCGCGTAGATGCTCTACCGGGGCTTATGGTTCAGCATTTCACACGCCACATTTGCTAATTATATTACGAATACCGGGGCTTGTCAAGGTTTTAACACATATTTTTCCATTATATACAAAACATTAACGTTCCATTCCCAAAAATCCTTTATATACCATAAGTCTTGAAATTAATACCTTTTTCAGTATTTTATATATTG
>VSNJ01000194.1 GCA_009774235.1 Lachnospiraceae bacterium | reverse complement strand
TCTCTTTTACTTTTTATGCGAACGGGTTTAATTTTGAAAATGCTTTACAAAAAAAGCAGAAATCAAATAATCTTAAAACATAAAAGAAAGCTTTTGAAAGGAGCGTAAAATCATGAAATCTAAAAACACATTGAAGAAATTCATTACATGCATGCTCATTGCGGCTATTGCAATCACTGGTATCAGCCTTGAATCAGTAACAACAGCAAATGCTGCGACTACAGCATCTTATGTCCAGAAGTGGGAAACAGTCACCATGGCCGAGTGACACAAAGAAAGTCATTGTGACAGACAATGACGGCAATGACATTACCACTAAGTATAAATGGACTTCATCTGACAAGAACATTGTAAAGGTCAACATGGACTTTGTCAGCCAGTCAGACCTTACCGAATGTCTGGAACTTATTGCAGCAGGCTCTGGCACAGTAACTCTTACAGGAAAAGCAGTAAGCGTTCTGGAAGACATTACTACAATCCAGCTTACCGTTACCGTAAAGATGGCAGGTCCTACAGCAAAGCAGAAGAAATGCAAACATAAGTTCACTGTAACAAAGAAAGCTACTTGCGAACGTGCAGGCGTAAAAACATGCAAGAAGTGCAAGCTGCAGAAAAGCATCAAGCGTACAGACCATAAGTACGTGAATACGACAATCAAAACAACTGAGTATGACGGATATGAATATATCGTCATGTGTTCAGGCTGCGATTGCCCGCCGTTTGAATGTCCCGGCGGCAACTGTCCAACATCTTGCGATTACACAGTCGTTGTAACCACAAAAGAACGTGGTAATGTCATTGACTATCCATTCCACTATGATAGAGTACTGTACGTAGAAGACTACAGCGGAGCCAGACTTGATTACAGAACATGGAATGATACTATCGAAAAAGCCGAAGGCATCATAATATGGCATGGTATGTATGACGTAAAGTCAGACAAGCACGGTGCATGGACAGACTCTGAATGGGGTTATGGCGAGCACGAAGTAACAAAGACACTCAAAGTGTGCAAATACTGCGGCAAAGAAAAATAAGCTGCAGCATTGCACACTTGCACACAACAACAAAAACCGTTCCCTATGACAAATACAGTCAGGGAACGGTTTTTATTTTCAATCTTTTTACATGCACAAACTGAACCAATATTGACATCCTACGAAAAAACTTACAAAAATACATAATGCCCAAACGGGAGAATAATTGAAAAGAATACCAACCATAAAAGCTGATGTTCTCAATTTGTTATGAAGTTTACCTGAATCAATGGAGTTTACCTGTCATCTATGGATGTACGGGTAAAATTCATTTTTTTTGATTACAAAATATATAATTACACACGCAACATTCCAAAACCCATATAAATATGTTATAATATAGGTGGAGCACGAGAGCAATAAAAAATAGAAAGGAGAACTCCATGTTGCGAATAAAAAATAAAAACGACATGCCATGCGGTCTGGACGTTGGCTACGAAATTTGCAAAACTCAAAGCAAACTGTTTTTATACGCAATCCGACATAATTATGACGATAATGATTTCATCAAAAAATATATGGAATCGCAGTTCTGCAACCACAAAATGGATGCCTTATACTCTCGCTTCCAGCTTATGAACGCAGCTTACATCATGTCTTACCTGCTTGACGAAATAAGCCCGGAAGCAAGCAAAAAACACTATGATGAAGATGCGATTGAATGGACTGGCTGGATGTACCGTTACACACAGCTAAGACTGGAAGTGCCAAGCAAACAAATATACGAAACACTACCATTAAACGACATGCTAATTTACTACAGAGGTATGGGCGGTGAAGATACAGAGTATTTCATAGAACGCATGCAAACAAAATTTAAGAGGTGATAACTTTGGAAGGAACAATACTGTATCATGGTTCCCGAACAGGAATCATAGGTGAAATAAAACCAGAAGGACGTGCCATATCAGATTTTGGAAAAGGCTTTTATATGGGAACAAAGCGAGAACAGGCAGAATTACTTGTTCTTGACGAACCTTCTTCGGTAATATATACACTAAATTTACATCTTGAAAACATTCCACAAAAACATATCTTAATATTTTCCAATCCGATGGACTGGGCATTCTTTGTATTATACAACAGGAACATGTTAGAAGATTTTGAAGGAATACAAAATACACAATTTTACAAAAACTTAGCAAACATAGCAAATAACAAAGACATCATCATAGGGCCGATTGCGGACGATAATATGACTATGATCATGGAGCAATTTGTTGACGAAACCATAACAGATAAAACATTTATGGAATGTATTCGCTGTATTAACTGGGGATCGCAATATGTAGCCAAAACAAAAAGAGCCTGTGAACAAATTGAAATCATCAAAAAAGAAAAAATCACGACTGAAAAGCGCGAATCCTATTACAAAAACGAAGCAGACCGTAGACGGGAAAACAACAAAAAACTAAAAACGACCCGTAAACAATACCGTAGAGAAGGCAAATACTTAAACGAAATTCTGGAAGAATATCAGAGACAAGAACAGCATAAAAAACGTCTGAGGCAAGCTGGTATATTAGACAATAACTCACCAGAAACAACAATAGACTTTGACCAACCAGGACAATAAGCAACAACAAGATATTTTACAACAAACAAGACAACCAAACACCGAACCGTTTCTCACCCAATACCGGGCTAGGGAACGGTTCTTTTTTTTAATCTCACACGCATGAACCAATTCTTTCTTACAAAAACCTATACACATGCAAGAACAAGAGCAAAACAAAAAAACATAGAAAGGAACAAAAAACCTATGAAAAACAAAAAACACGCAACCATCATTGTCAAAGAAAAGAGCATTACGCTGGCGAAGGGTGCAATCACAATGGTCACAAACGCAAAAGTAAAGATCCTTTCCAAAAAGTGGGGCAAGCCGAAAAAAGAAGTCTACGAAGGCAACCCTCTCTACGACGGACTTGACGGGTACACAACCTACATCTGGAAAAAAGGCAAAACGACAATCAAATATATCATTCCTGTTGACAAAACCTTCTGTGGTCTTAGAAAACGTATCGACATCCACTCTTCTGATAAAAACCTCAAAATATTCGGAATCAAAATCGGTATGAAGCAGAAAAAGGCTGAGAAAATCGAGAAAAAACCCGGAGACTATGCTCCATATTATGAGTGCGAGAACGGAAAAGTCTCTTATGTGTATTGTACTGTCAATTTATAGTTTTCTTAAGGAGATAACCTATGTACCAATGTTTCGACCACAACCAAACACTGCTTCAACCCGGAGACTGGGTGTGCTACATCGACCCGCAATCCGACAGAGAACAAGAAGGCAGTATTACCAACTGTCTGGAACACAATCTTGTTACTATTGACGCTGAAGAAGGTATTATCACAGTCAACGCCCATGACTGTTACAACTTACCGTAAAAAGAGAGATAAGTTATAGAACACATACAAACAAAATTCAAGAGATTATGACTTAGGTTCATCGGAATAGATAATTCAGATGAACCACTTTTTTACTTTATAGGAAATTCCGGATTTTAGAGCAGAAAAAAGAAACATACGTTCATTGAACATATGTTGGATAGGATAAAAAAGAGCGCACTTTATCAATGATGATAGAGAAGATTAAAAAATATAGAAACCTTCTTCTCCAAAATCATCGTCTAGTTCTTCATTCATGAAATAATCCATATCTAGAAGTTCTTCATCACTCATAGAGCGGATGTCCTTTGAAGTGAAACCTTCTGGGGGATTATTGATGTATTTTTTGCGTAGTTCCTCGATTCTGCTCTAAAATTCGGAATTTCCTATAAAGCAAGAAATCCGTGCTACACGGCGGGGAGGAAGATCACGGTGAAGGGGCTGATGCTCCATTCCGTTCCGTTGGCTGCCTGCAGCCGAAGGCATCCGTGTTCATCAATTCGTGGAACAGCCCGTCGCATGACAGTTCGTGCGTCCACGGATTCATTGACGGCAACGACGGCACGGTGTATCAGACACTGCCGTGGAATCACAGGGGATGCGGAAGCGGAAACAAGGGGAGTGGGAACAATACCCATATCGGAGTGGAGATGTGCGAGCCTGCGTGTATCAAGTACACGGCAGACTCAAACTTTACCTGCTCCAACCTGGCAGAAGCACGGGTGGTGGTAAAAAGAACTTATGAGGCGGTGGTGGAGCTGTTCGCATATCTCTGTAAGAAATACAGCCTGAACCCGCTGGCGGACAGCGTCATCATCAGCCACAGGGAAGGTCACAGCCGGGGCATTGCCAGCAACCACGGAGACCCGGAACATCTGTGGACGCAGCTTGGGACGGGGTACACGATGGATGGATTCCGCAAGGCGGTCAAGGCGGCTATGGGCGGCGTGTCTTTCGGCACGGATAGGTACACGAAAATCATGGGGAACGCCACGGCAACGGCGGAGCAGATGAAGGCATATCTCAAAGCGAAGAATCCAAAGGTCACGCAGTCCGTCCTTGAGATGGTTCCGCTGTATCTTTCGGAAGGAAAAGCAGAGGGAGTACAGGGCGATATCGCTTTTGCGCAGTCCTGCCTTGAGACGGGCAATTTTACCTTTTCCGGCTCTGCGGTCACGCTTTCCCAGAACAATTTCTGCGGCATGGGCGTGACTTCCAATGGGGTAAAGGGAAATTCCTTTGACACGCCGCAGCTCGGCATCCGGGTGCAGGTGCAGCACTTGAAAGCCTATGCCTCCACGGATAGGATTGCGGAAGAAGCGAATGCTGACCTTGTAATGAGGACGGACAGGGGTAAGCTGAAACAAATTCAGCTATAAATTCGCCCCACCCGAAAGGGTGCCCAATTCCGCAGGGTGCTTGATTACGAGAGAATTTATAGAATTTTTGAAAGGAGTAAGGCAAATGAACGGTAAAACGTGTGCGACTTCTGACATTGCAAAGGCATGGGAATCCATCGACTGGAACAAAGCCGAAGCATATGTTAAAAAACTGCAAATGCGTATCGTAAAGGCTCATCAACAGGGCAGGACAGGCAGAGTGAAATCTTTGCAGGGCTGTTCATACACTCTTTTTATGGGCGTGCTTTAGCCGTAAGGAGAGTAACGAGTAATAAAGGTAAAAAGACAGCAGGTGTAGACAAAGTTTTATGGTCTACCCCAAAACTGAAATACGAAGCAATTCTCGATTTGAAACGCAGGGGTTACAAGCCACTGCCACTAAAAAGGGTGTATATACCGAAGAAAAACGGGAAAATGCGCCCATTAAGCATTCCATGCATGAAAGACAGGGCAATGCAGACATTATATAAATTTGCATTAGAGCCGATTGCGGAAACCACAGCAGACCCGAACTCCTATGGATTCCGGGCAAAAAGATGTGTGCATGACGCTATCGAACAGTGCTTTACCTGTCTGAATAAAGGGAAATCACCAAAATGGGTGCTGGAAGGCGACATTAAAGGCTGTTTTGACAATATCAGCCATGAGTGGATTCTGAATCACATTCCAATGGATAAGGACATTCTGCGGAAATGGTTAAAAAGTGGGTATATCGAAACAGGGAAGCTGTTTCCGGCTGATTTGGGAAGCCCACAGGGTTCATCTATCTCACCAACTATTTGTAACATGGTGTTAGACGGTTTGGAGATTCAGATTAAGAAGAAATACCACAAAACGAAAGTCAATGGAAAAGCATATTTTCCGAAAGTGAACTTTGTGCGTTATGCTGATGATTTTATTATCACTGGCGAAAGCAGGGAGCTTTTGGAAAATGGCGTGCTTCCCATTATCCGTGAATTCTTGTCAGAAAGAGGGCTGGAGTTGTCGGAAGAAAAGACAGTCATTACCCATATCGAGGATGACTTTGATTTTCTCGGAAGCAATATAAGGTGGTACAAAGATAAACTTTTGACGAAACCGTCCAAAAAGAATTATAAAGCCATAGTGAACAAGATAAGGGAGATAATCAAGAAAAACCCGTCCATGAAACAGGAAGATTTGATACGAAAGCTAAATCCGGTTATCCGCGGGTGGGTGAATTTCCACAAATGTAATGTTTCATCACAGGCATTTGAAAGATTTGATTTTGATGTGTGGAGATGTCTATGGCAATGGTGCAAACGCAGACACCCTAAAAGGAGCCATAAATGGATAGCAAAGAAATATTTCAGACAGGTCGGCACAAGGAGCTGGACATTCAGCGTTAAAACGTCTGATTCGTTTGAACTCAATCTGATTTATGCCACTGATACAAAAATCGTAAGGTGGCTGAAAACAAAATCAGAAGCGACACCATTTGATGACAGGTTTACAGGATATTTTGAAGAAAGGGATACAGAGAGAATGTTTCGTGAAATCAAAGGCAGAAAGAAACTGAATACCCTCTACAAAGCACAAAAAGGAATCTGCCCTATATGTGGCGGTGCTATTGCGGTAGAAAAAGGGTACAGAATCCATGAAGCTATGGGAAACGATTATAAGCTAACAAGAATTTTAGTAGACGCAGGCTGTCACAGAAAGCTACATTACTCAAAAGAAGTTGTTGGACCGGCTCTGGTGATACAGGGCTTATAAGTGCTTGAGCCGTGTGAGGGGAAACTCTCATGCACGGCTCTTAGAGGGGAAAGCGGTAGTAATACCGCTGACCTACCCGGCCAGTTAATTGAAAAAAAACAGAAATTCATAAGCCAGATAATGACAAGCAAAAGCCCTGTAAGAAGCTGCCACGATGTGGATGAAAGCGTTTTAAGTTTTGCGGAGGTAAAGGCACTTGCGGCAGGTAATTCAAATATAAAAGAAAAAATGGTGCGCCCGTAAACCGCTAATTTATTGGCGGTGCGGTCTAGTTAAAATACTCCCTTTAGCAAGGAGTAGGT
>VSNJ01000193.1 GCA_009774235.1 Lachnospiraceae bacterium | reverse complement strand
ACAAAATTCAGGCACATTCAGCATTTCCACAGATATTCAACACGCCCTAGTATATCAGATATTATAGTAAACGACATTATTTTTTGTACTTGACTATTTTAGAAGTATAATTTTTATAGTATTTATAAACTTTTCAAGTCCAAAAAGAATTGTCGTTTACTATAAATAGTTGATAGTTAGCAGTTTTGTATTTGCTCTGACTCAATTTCGTCCATTTTGTATGTTCAATGGTAAATAACTGATTCTGCATTTATTTCATCAAAATACTGGTAAATGCGTTCAGACAATTCTTCTTTAGAGGCAAAACGAATCCCTTTCAGCATCTGTTTTGTCATCTTGCTGAAAAAGCTTTCAATCATGTTTAACCATGATGTATGTGTTAATGTAAAAACGAATATAGACCTTCCCTCTGCAAGCATCCAAGATACCATTTTATTTTCTTTGAAGTATCGGCTGAGTAGTTATCAAGCATTAAGCGGATGCTGTTCCCTTCTGAGTATTTTTCATTAAGTACTTTTTAGAAAGTTGACGAAGTCCGAACTTTTATAGTTCACGCTGATCAAGGGAATTGCTTCACCTGTCAGCAGATCTATCTCTGCAAGCAAGCACAATGTGCTTTTGCGGACATACACTCATAATCTCTATGGGTGAACCTACTGTCTTCGGTCAGATTATAATTTGAATATTGATTCGCAATTGCCTGGATGTCTGGTTTTTCATCATAGGATAATGAAAAATATATCATATCAATAGATAAAAGCAACAATAATTAAAACGTTTGTTCTAAAAATTGTAAAGTAATCATCTGATTTCCGTTCATGCATTTATTATGACCTAACCTGCATAAAGCAGAATAACATTTTCAGAATTTTGCCATTTTGCGCAAAATTTTGTTGATAAGTGTCTAAAACAAATATATTCTTTTATAATTATTATATCATAGTTTGTCGAAATAGTCAATATTTTTTTTGCACCCCCGTGTCCAGTTTTAGTTTACCACTTCAGAAAGACTGGACATCGGAAAACAGATTTACAACAATGAAATAAGCAAAAGCAATGCAGCCATAAAATACAAAATAAGCGAGAGCACAGCAAGGGATTATATGAGGCTGTAACGGGACGTGAACGACCTGCCGCCCAAAAATCGAATTCAGAAAGAAGAAAACACTGTGAAAATAAGTGTGCATTCCTCTAAACCAGATTTGTCTGAATATGAATCTATGACAAAAGAGGAGCTGATGAAGGAATTGATAAAATCACGGATCCGTGAGGCACGGTTAAAAAAAGGATACGAAGTGAAAGGAGTTGGTGCAGACAGGACAGTTACAATCTTCGACAATTGGAATATGAAATAATTCTGGAACTGTCTGGTGAATTTCCGGTTCAGCTGTTATGTGAGACAATGGGAATTCAAAGAAGCAGTTTCTACTACTGGAAAAAACGCCTTGTAGATCCAGCACCGAAAACAAAAGCCCTTGCAGACAATAGCATTCTTTTTCGGAAATACCATATAAAATATCCATCCCATGGCTACCGATGGCTGAATGCAAAAATAAAACTTGATACAGGTCTCAAAGTTTCAGATCCATATGCACATAAGTGCTGTAAACTGGCCGGGATAAAAAGCAGGTCGAAGCATTACCGGTACAAAAAGCCAGGCGAACCGCGTAAAGTATATCCGAATCTGATACTAGCCGGAATCGACATTGACGGACCGATGTAGTGTATCGTGAGCGACATGACGGCATTCCGTGTAAAAGGTATCTATTATGAACTGACTCTATACATGGATTTATGGAACAATGAAATACTAAGCTATTCATTGTCCGCAAAACGCGGAGACCGAATGACATATATCAGCGGACTCAATGATCTGATAGAACTAAAAAAACAGTATTCGGAATACCAAACGATTCTGCATTCAGACCAGGGTTCGGTGTATGCATCAAAAAACTACAATGACCTACTTGGGTCCTGCGGCATCCTACATTCCATGTCACGTGCCGGAACACCTACAGACAATGCAGCAATGGAATCGATCAATGGATGGATAAAGTCAGAACTGTTTACAGATTTTCATCTGCAGGGCGAAAATGTTCCGGAAGAGATGGAAGCATATATAAAGTTTTTCAACGAGGAACGGCCGGCATATTCACTGGGATATCTGACGCCCAAACAGTATCGAGAAACATATGCGGCTGTACAGTAATCACAGATTATATATAAAAAATACAATTTAAGTATTCAATTTTTTATAATAGTACAATTTCATCCCTGTTTGGCTTAACTGTTACAGATCAGGTATGGAGTCATTGTCAAACCCAAAGCCGCGAAGCGGTGCATCGCAGGTTTGACAATGGCGGAAGACCTGATATAATCCATCAAACCAAACAGGATGCGGCAGATTCAGATGTTTACTGTCTGAAAAGATGCCAATGCTGTAAAAAAATCAAAAATTCGTATCCAGTTTTTGTTGACAAGTGCACCTGGCTGTATTTCCTTGAAATCATCAGACAGGATACCCCTTTTCAAAAGTTCTGCTGTGCCTGTAAAGTGGAAATCACGAAGTTCTGGATTGTTTTTTAACTGGTAGATGCGGTACTCTTTTTCATTCTGCCAGTCTGCTTTTTCAATGCCAAAAATGCCGTCATGCCCTACAATCTGTTCCCTGTCCCCTGCCGCCGTTTCCGAACCGTCACCATAGAGTAAATACACAGGCAGGTCACGTTCAAACAGTTCCAATGCGCCCTCTTTTGTAAGCGGGAACATCTCATCTGCAAAATAACCATACTCGTGCATTTCAGACAGACCAATCATGCTGTCAGGCAGCTCACCAATCTCCGCCTGTGCGTCAATGATTGTCAATGGCACATTGACAGGCTCGTTCTCAATCTGGTATGCCAGTGTTTCCGCCAGCTCTTTTGTTTTCCCACAATTATCTAATTTATACCCATAATTTACGATCAGGTTTCTCTCATCAGGCGTGAAAACCGTCCTGCCATGCTCCAGCCGGTGTGTGATGGACGCTGCATATTCCATGCCGAACAAATCTTTTTCAAGGAAAGCCGCTCCCACCTTTAAGTCCACCACAATATCAAAAAATTCCGGTAATCCCTTATTCCTACCGTTACTCACAATGATTGGAACAGATTCCGCACCGTTTTCCTCAAGAAAATCCTGTATGTTTCCGTCCCACTCGTTTTCATTTAATGCCGCCAGTTTATAGGAAAGACCAAGAACCTGATCCTGTGTCATGTTTGTAATCTTGTCAATCTCATATTCTGCACTGTCCTGATACATGATTTTCAAAATTACGTCACTGTCTTTGACTGGTTCATTGGCTTTTTTGTCCATTTCCTGCTGGTATTTCACATCAGTTATCACACCGGTGTCCGTGTTGTAGATATAGTCAACATGAAATTCCTCCACAACTTCCTCTGACCGTTTATCACCCAAATGGACAGTTTCTGCGCCTTTCCCCGCAAGAGGCTTCCACGTTCTTCCTGTCAGCATCAGTCATTGCAAGCAGGCTGTCCATTAACACAGTTCCCTCCATGCCTTTTACACTTATAATATCAAAATGCGAATGTTCCGTATTAGAAACCGCAAGTGTAAACTCCTGCATCTGCCTTGCCTGTGTTTCTAAAGAGCTGGATAATTCCCTTTCAGCCTGTAGTTCCTGCAACTCTATGTCAATTCCCATGATAAGCTCTGATGCTATCCTGCGGATTGTTTCAAGGGAAGATTTCAGCCCCTCCAGCCTGTCCGCAATTTCTTCCATTGTCAGTTTTTTTACTTTATTTCCTGCATTTCCACTTATATCTGCCATATAATTCCCTCCTTAAAAGCAGGAAACAGACAGGTTTCCCTGTCTGTTTCCGCTGTTGATATTCTGGTTTGCCGCTTATAAACATACTTCTTTCTTTTTCGCCGCTGCCTTGTCCGGTTCCGGTGCTTTTTTCTGCTGTTCTGTTTTTGCCTTCATTTGCGACAGCTTATCCTTTACCGATGAACGCCCGCCTTTTTCCACTTCTTTTTCAACCGTAAAGCGGACGGAGAGTTGATCCAGTTTTTCCAGCGCACGGTCAACCGTATCCATATTTTTCTGCAAATGTGCCGCTCTATTTTTAATGGGTCTGTTCATAAGCCTTGTCAGCGCAACCCCCTGTTTTTCATCCGAAACTTCTTTTGTGCCTTTTCCTGCGATCAGCCTGCCCACATTGGAAACACTGTTCCCGATCTGCTTTAATTCATCACCGATACTGTCAATCTGGTTAGCAGTTTTATCATAATCCATTTTAACCTCCTGTATTTTTCCTGATAGTCTGCAAACACTGACCTGATGCCAGACAATCCTTTCTGTACCGCTTTACACATTGCTGCTTTTCCCTTTTCCTTAAAGGCACGGACCGCCTACTCCGCTGTTTCCATCAGATGTTCTTTTATCTCTGAAAGCCGTTCCGACAGTCCCGCAGCTTTCTCCTGAAGCTGTGCCACTTTGTCCATAAGACGCTCTGTGACCGTTTTGGGCTGGCTTTCCTGCAATTTTGCAAGCTGCTCCCTCATGCCCTGCAATTCATCTGCCACTACGCTAAGCTGCATCTGCATCCCTGCCACATACCCGAACATCTCCATAAATCCCTGTGACTGTCCACCCATATCCTGCTGGCTTAAAAGCTCCATAAACTGCTTTATCATGTCACTTTCCTCCATGTCCTGTTTTGTGTTCTGTCCTGCTGTATTCATATTTTTTACCTCCCATTTCTTTTTCCATATATTTCTTTTTCCTTTTTAATAATCAATGACTTCCTTACCAAGAAACCATCTGGTTCATCCGTTTACCGTTTCCTGCACAGAAAAATACTGCCCTGTATGATTTACAAGACGGTATTTACAAAATAAAAAGGTGTATGATATTGATTTTCTCTCTATCATACACCTAAAGTTACTGTTACTATGAAATTTTTCAGCTAAAGCAGTCTTAGCAACTGTATCAGCTCATGCTGGTTTTCCGGATCGGACGCTGTTAACCGGGTATCAAACTGCCGGAACTTATTGTCCTGATAGAATGACAACAGCTTTTCTTCATTGTTCGCTTCCAGGAATACCACCATGCCTCCGCCCATATACTGCATATCCTCGATGACACTCCATGCCAGTTCGAGAAGCTCCGGTCCTGTAATACGCTTACAAGCATCATTTGTGTAATTTTTTCCAATCTGGGCAATCAAATACGCTGACATCGTATACGTTTTTGTCTGTTCGTCAAATTCGCTGATTCTTTTTATCTTTCTTTTCACAGTATTGCTTACTGTTTTGTCCCGCACCGTCAACGGTTTCAATGCTATTGTAAAATATCCCACCAAAGCGCCATCATCCATATCAAGCACTAAATATGTAACCGACTGGTTCTTCCTCGTGAAATCCATGCTGCTGCTTTTCAAAAAATGCTCAACATCCGGGTTCTTAGGGCATGAAAAGTCGGAGATCATTCTCAACAGCTCCGACTCTCCAACTTTATCATTATCTCCCTCTGCCAAATACTCACGAATGTTGACAAACATAAATTTGTCACTTGTTTCCATTCGCTTTCTCCCTTTTCATCCTAAGAAACATTAAATCATCTTTCCCCTTTAACTGCTTTGCAGCCACAGGAATACGAACCGGGCGGTCATTGGCAGACGCTTCAACCGCATCAGCAAACATCTCCACCTGCCGCCTGCCTGATATAACAAAGTTCTTAGTAATGCTTGAAGTTGCCATAAAAACACCTCCTTTATCAGTATGGCTCATTTTTCATTGTTTACGCAGTTTTATCAAAATCCGCATACTTCTCTATTTCTATTTTACGATTTTACCAGCAGATTTGCAATCGAAATTTTGTGAATTTTATATGACTGCCTCTTTTCCTTTTGTTTTATCTGTTTCGGCGTTTCCCATGCCTGCCACCTGCGCCTTGTACGCTTCCAGTTTTTCTTTCAGCGATGCCTTCGCAGGCTTTTCAGTAGTTCCGGCTACCTGCTTTAATTCGTGCGGATTGCTGTTTTCTGCTACATGATTATGTCCTGCATTTTCCGCTGCCTGTTCCTGCCTCTGGTTATCATGTTCTAAAGCGTCGGCTTCCGGCTGCTCCGCCTTCTGGTCATCATATCCTAAAGTGTCCGTTTTTGGCTGTTCAGGCGTTTCATTCCCAACCCCATTTTCGTCCATGTTGAGCAAGGCATTGAGGGCGGAAAGGCGGTCTAATTTCTCTTTCAATTCCGCTTCCTGCGCAAAAGGTTTTGTCACCTCTGCTTTTGCAATTTCAAGCTGCCGCTCCACATTTTCCAGTTTTACCTTTGCATTGTCAAGCTCTTTTGGCATGGACTCCAGCGCATGGTTCATACGTGAAATATTCCCGAACGGGTCTGCACCAATTTCAAGGTTATGGGAAAGCTGCCCTTTCAGGTTCATCACAAATTTGTGATGGAACGAATCAAAAGATACCGCCATTTTAAAGCCTGCATATTCGCCTACTGTAACAGGCGCATGGGCGCTTTTTAATTCCTTACACATCTCTACCAGCGCTGTCCCTGCTTCTTTTTTATCCGTATAAAATTTACTTCCTACTTTCATGGAAAACTGCTCTTTATCTGCCGGAAGGTTTGCCTTTGCGGTCTGAATATCCGCCGCCATGCCGTCCATACGCTCTTTCAGGGCTGCTATCTGCTGTGGGTAATGTTGTGTGATATTATCCTCAAGACGGTATATCTGGCTGGTATGGTTGGCTTTCATCAACTTTAATTTGGACACCTGTACGTCTAAATCATGAGGTAAGCACAGTCTGCCATCAGCTTCGGCAGAACCATACTCCCTCCAGAACCGTACTTACACCTC
>VSNJ01000192.1 GCA_009774235.1 Lachnospiraceae bacterium | reverse complement strand
ACATAACATGAATAATTATAATGAACTTTGTTCAGTATAAAGGCAGGTGTAATTTATGAATACTGTTATTACTTCTAAAGAAGCAATTTTAAATATAAGCAGGCAGCTTATACAAAAACAAGGCTGTACAGCAATTAACATAAGAAATGTTGCTGCTGCTTGTGGTGTTTCTGTAGGCTCAATATATAACTATTTTAATTCCAAATCCGACTTAATGGCAGCGGTTATAGAAAGTGTATGGCATGATATTTTCCATTTTCCAGACAATATAGATAACTCCATAAATTTTTTAGACTGTGTAAGTATAATTTTTAATAATATACAAGAAGGTGTAAAAAAATATCCAGGCTTTTTCACTTTACATTCTATAAGTTTCCTGGGTAATGATAAAGTAAATGGCCAGAAACTAATGGCAAAATCATGGGAACATATACAGGCTGTACTTTATAATATTCTTTGCAATGATAAAAATATACGTAAAGAAGCATTTAATGAAATACTGACTCCACAGAAATTTACAGATATTATATTTTCATTAATTATTTCTGCATTAATACAGCAGAATTATGACTGTACTGCAATTCTTGAAATGATTAAGAAAACAATTTATTAATATAAACTTCCCATATAATGGGAAGTTTTTAAAAAATAAAATGAACATCGTTCATAATGGAGGTGAAATATAATGAAAGTAAAAAAAGTAACATTGTTATTAATAGCATGTATTGTATGGATGGCGGCTGGATTTAATATTTTCCGTATTGGCTTGATAGAATATCCACCTTATTTATCTATCTTTAATTTATGTTTATCTATAATTGTATTTACAGTATTCCAATATTTTATTTTTGGAAAACTTGTTAAAAGGCATACAAAAAGAATTTTAAACTACAAAAAAGACTACCAGTTTTTCTTAAAATTTTTTGATTTAAAATCCTTTGCTATTATGGCATTTATGATGACAGCAGGTATTTATCTAAGAGTATCTGGATTGTGTCCTGTACGCTTTATTGCAGTATTTTATTCAGGTCTAGGGTTATCACTTCTATTAGCAGGGATTTTGTTTGGATGGAACTATTTTAAAAATATCCGCCAGCAATAATAAAAATAAAGGAGAAAATTTATGCAAGCTATTGTAGAAACGTTATTTGACAGGATAACCGTATAAAATAAATATTTTATACGGTTATCCTGAAAGCTTTCAGAAAACCCTTGCAATAAATGGCATCTTATGGTAGAATACTGAATGTTGTGAATAGAGATGTTCCTCTGCTACGGCTGTATACTGTATGCACAAAAGTATTAAGAACGTCAAAATAAATAAGGAGGTCACACAGAAATGAATGATATTATTAGAGAAATTGAAAAGGCACAGTTAAAACCAGATATTACAGAATTTGGCGTTGGAGATACAGTTAAAGTATTTGCCAAGGTTATTGAAGGCTCAAGAGAACGTATCCAGGTATTTGAAGGAACTGTACTTAAAAGACAGAATGGTGGAGCCAGGGAAACATTTACAGTAAGAAAGTTTTCAAATGGTGTAGGTGTTGAGAAAACATGGCCATTACATTCTCCAGTTATTGACAGGATTGAAGTAATACGTAAAGGTAAAGTAAGGCGTGCTAAATTATTCTATCTCCGTGACAGGATTGGTAAAGCAGCTAAGGTTAAAGAAGTATTAAAATAATTATTTTATATTTTAAATGCAGGTTAATTATATCTGCATATTTACTGTATTATATCAGCCATATTTAAGAAAGCCCGCATATAGCTGGCTTTCTTTTTTTGCCTTGTATTATAAACTGGGAACCTGTATAAAATATGGACAATTTCATAGTTCCTGCAATATAACATCTAATATGCCTGTGGAAATATGCATAGCTGTTACTTCCAATAGAACCTGTATTAATATTAAGAATAAATTTGCAATCCTTCCTTTTTATTAGTATAATAAATAACAAGGGAATCTAATGAAAAACTATATAAAAATGGAAATCCATTAATATACGGGGTTGTATTTTCAGGAGGGGAAGATATATTGAAAAAGAAAGATACTTTATTTAGAAAATTTATAAAAGTATTCTGGGTTGTTTATGCAATAGCAAGTGTTATAGTTACTATTTCAAAAGCTGATGCCCTTATAACAAAAGATTATCCAGTTATTTCACAGCATGTATCACTTGATGATTCATGGGATGTTACTATAAATAATAATGATTACCATAATATTTCGATTGGAGATTTTCAATTCCAGCCTGTAGATAAAGGTGATAATATTACTTTACAAAGAATTCTTCCCGAAAACTGGGATATAATAGAAGGAGCACTACGTATACATATAAAGCAATCATCTGTCAGAATGTTTATTGACAATGAATTAATTTATGAATATGGGTATAACCGTGCCAGACAGGGCAAGACACTTGGCAATGGTTACCTTTTTATTAACTTTCCATCTAAATATAAAGGAAAAACATTAAAAATACAACTAACTGTAACAGAAGATAATGTATTTACAAAGTTTGATTCTATACGTATTTACGAGTGGGAAAATGCGTACCGTGTAATTATGACAGAAAACAGGATTCCAATGTTTTTAGGAAGTTTCCTGGTTATTTTGGGGATTGTTGCTGGAGTTATAACAATATTTGCCCTTTATAACTCTATTAAATTTTTGAAACTGTTTTGTGTTACCATGTTTTCTATCTGCATGGGGTTATGGACACTTTGTTATTATAAAGTTATTTTAATATTTTCAATCCCATTATATTCTGTATCACTGATAGAATATATTTCACTATATCTGGCTCCATTGCCAGTAACAATTTATATGCATGAAGATGTCCAGAAACTGAAAAATAAAGTTATAAAACTATTTTACAAAATTCTTGTCACTATACAGCTTATAACTGTTGTTACAACAATGATATTACATACATTTGACATTGTACATTTTGCTGCCACACTAAAATATATGCATACTATTATTTTCTGCAGCCTGATATACTTTTTTATAGTATTAGTTTTAAATTTAAAATCAAGCCACCAGACAGAAACCCGGCTTTTCCTTGTAGGAATGCTTGTTGTTATTATATGTGTTACATATGACTTAATTGGATACTCTATAAAACGTTATCTGGGAAATACCCTTTTATCTCTTAAAGGGGTATCTTCTATCGGCATCATGGTATTTATATTTATATTAATTGCTATATTTTATATGGACATGACCAAAAAGGTAATGCAGGAAACTGAACGCAATTTTCTACTTAAAAGTGCATATACTGATGAAATGACACAGCTCCATAACCGCCGTTACTGTACAGAATATATGCAAAATATACAAAATAAACAAGATTGTAGTTACACTGTTATATGCTTTGATTTGAATAATTTAAAGGTAATGAATGACACTTATGGACATGCCAGAGGCGATATTTTAATTAAAAGTGCAGCAGAAGTTATTGCAGAAACTTTCAAAGAATATGGAATTGTTGCAAGAATGGGTGGTGATGAATTTATAGCTATACTTGAAACTGCTGATATAAATAAAATTAAAGAACTTGAAATAAAGTTACAGAAAAATATTGATAAAAAGAATAAAGAAATAGAAGACCTTAATATGTCTATTGCATATGGGTATGCATATGGAAACAGTTTACAAAATAATATAGAAAAACTATACCAGGAAGCTGATGACCATATGTACGAACATAAAATGAAAATGAAACAGTCAGGCATTGCTGCACAAAGGTAAAAAAGACAGCCACACATAATAATATATAGTTATTTCTTATATTGTTTATGTGGCTGTTATTTTTTACACACATAAGTATTTTATGTTATGTAAGAAATAGCAATATATTAATACTGTCATTTCTTTTAACATAAGTATAATACAGATTATTATTATTTACCTGTATACTATTATTCAATACTGGTTACTTCATATCCTGCATCTGTTATAGCAGCTTTAAGTGCACTATCATCTGCACCATCAGATGTAACTGTTGCACTTTTACCTTCAAGGCTCATTACAACATCTGTAACACCACTTACTTCACGTAATGCCTTTTCAACTCTTCCTGTACAATGTTCACACATCATTCCTTCAATAATAATTTTCTTTGTCATAACTAAATCTTCCTTTCTTATTATATAGTTTTTATCCGGAAATTCCATATCTGCAGATTTGCTTCCTGGATTTCCCGGTATGCTCTCTTTTCTTCCATTAAAAAGTTTCAGCCTTTTCAACCTTAATGCATTGCTTACAACACATACACTGCTAAGGCTCATTGCTGCTGCGCCAAACATAGGGCTTAACTTTAAACCAAATGGAATGTAAAGAAGCCCTGCTGCCACTGGAATTCCAATAATATTATAGAAAAATGCCCAGAAAAGGTTCTGCTTTATATTTCTTATAACAGCTTTGCTTAACTTTATTGCTCCTGCTGCATCCATAAGGCTGTTCCTCATAAGCACTATATCTGCACTTTCAATAGCAACATCTGTACCAGCACCAACAGCAATGCCAACATCTGCAGAAGCAAGTGCTGGAGCATCATTAATACCATCGCCAGCCATTGCAACTTTATGTCCTTTTGCCTTTAATAAAGATATTTTTTCTTCTTTTTGTGCAGGAAGTACATTTGCAATAACCTCATCTATCCCTGTTTCTATCCTGATTGCACTAGCAGTAATTTCATTGTCACCAGTAAGCATAATTACATTTATTCCCATTTTCTTAAACTCTGCAACTGCGTCCCTGCTTGTTTCCTTTACCACATCTGCAACAGCTATTATACCTGTTATATTATTTCCGTCTGCAAATATAAGCGGTGTCTTGCCATCTGAAGCATACCGGCTGGTTATTTTTATAATATCCTCACTGGCAGATATTCCATACTCTTCTAATAATGCTATATTTCCAGCATAATATTTATTCCCGTCAACAATACCTGTTATTCCTTTGCCAAATATAGCTTTAAAATCTTTAACACTAGTAAGTTCTATACCCTCTTGGTTACATTTATTAATAATTGCTTCTGCAAGTGGATGTTCACTTCCATTCTCAAGTGAACCAGCAATCCTGTACAGTTCTCCTTCTGTAATACCACCAAAAACTGTAATATCTGTTACTACAGGTTTTCCTTCTGTAATTGTCCCTGTCTTGTCAAGCACAACAGTATCAATAAGATGTGCTGTTTCTAATGCTTCACCTGACTTTACAAGTATCCCGTTCTCAGCTCCTTTTCCAGTACCTGCCATTATAGCAACAGGTGTTGCAAGACCAAGTGCACATGGACATGATATTACAAGGACTGCAATAGCAGTTGAAAGTGCAAATTCAAACCCATATCCCATTACAAGCCATATAACAGCTGTAATAATAGCTACTGTTATAACAGAAGGGACAAATATCCCTGATACTTTATCCGCAATTTTAGCAATAGGTGCTTTGCTTGAAGATGCTTCTTCTACAAGCTTTATAATCTGTGATAAAGTTGTATCCTCTCCTACTTTCACCGCCCTGGCTTTAAGCAAGCCTGCTTTATTAATTGACGCAGATACAAGGGTATCACCTTCCTGTTTGGTAACAGGTATGCTCTCACCTGTAACCACAGATTCATCCAATGATGATTTCCCCTCAATTATAACACCATCAACTGGTACAGCTTCACCAGGTTTTATAATAAATATATCACCTGCCACCATTTCACTGGCATTTATAGTCTGTGTAACCCCGTTTCTTATAACTGTTGCTGTCTTTGGGGCAAGGTCCATAAGTTTTGTAATAGCCTCACTTGTCTTGCTTTTTGAACGTGTTTCCAGATATTTGCCAACTGTAATAAGTGTTAAAATCATTCCTGCAGATTCAAAATATAAATCATGGCTGAACTGGTTTACCATATGCATATCACCATGTCCAAGACCATATACAATTTTATATGTTGCATATATCCCATATATAATGGCAGCACCCGAACCAATGGCAATCAGGCTGTCCATATTAGGGCTCCGCTTTATAAGTGTCTTAAAACCTGTAATATAATATTTCTGGTTAGCTATTACAATAGGTACCAGCAAAAATATCTGTGTTATTGCAAAAACACCAGCATTGGCACTGCCATGCAGATACTTCACCATATGTGCAGGCATATCAAGCCCTGCCATAGAAAAAAACATATGCCCCATTGATACATACATAAGGGGTATAAGGAAAATAACTGAAACTGCCAGACGTTTTTTCATACTTTCAATATTTTTCTTATAAATATCCCCCACGCTATCCTGGCTGCCAGATGTCGTTTTACCTGTACTATTTCCTGTCTGGGCACTGCCTTTTACACTTGCACCATACCCGGCAGATATAACAGCATTTATAATATCATTTTCATTGACAATATCTTCGTTATATTCAGCCTGCATGCTGTTTGTAAGCAGGTTTACACTTACTTTGTCTACTCCTTCAAGTTTTGATACACTTTTTTCAACATGTGCTGAACAAGCTGAACATGTCATTCCTGTAACATCAAACTTCCCAACCATAAGAAAACCTCCTACTTCATAATCTTCATAAGCAGCCCGCAAAGCTCGTCAACTGCCTCATCATTACCTTCCCTGATATCATCACATACACATGATTTTATATGCCTGGCAAGAAGCTGCTTGTTGAAACCATTAAGGGCTGCTTGTATAGATGCTACCTGTGTAAAGATATCAACACAATACCTGTCTTCTTCAAGCATCTTTTTTACCCCGCGTACCTGTCCTTCAACTATGCTAAGGCGCTTTATCATGCTTTCTACTTCCTTATTATCCCTTTTAACATGCTTAATATTCTCATTATCCATAGCATCCCTCCTGTCAAAGCATATATCAGCAACATATAAATACATTATTCTGCCGGCTTACATGTATCTATATAGCATACCCTTGTACCCTGTCTATAATAGCAAAAAATATACAGATTGTCAAGATATATAACTATACTATATATAAT
>VSNJ01000191.1 GCA_009774235.1 Lachnospiraceae bacterium | reverse complement strand
CGCCCCAACACCGTCCATATTGCCATGCGCAGTTAAATTTCCTGCGCTCCACAGTGTTGTAAGCGGAATTGGCATTAGCCAGCATATCACTTTAGGCAGTGCGCCAAAAGACGATTCGGCTGTCATACTTAAAACACTGTAAAAAACACACAACAAAACAGAAAATATATAGTTCTTGCTAAAGAAAACGACAAGGACGATTAACGGCAGTGTCCCGGCTGTAATAAAAATCCCCATTTCCAGCGCAAAAAATAATCTGTAAGCAATATTGTTTACTTCTGAGATCAGCCCGCCGCACAGGATTGATATGAGAGCCGATGTCAGACTAAAAATAATTCCAAAAAAGAAAAGGACAATTATCTTTGCAAAAATCATCTGTGTGCTCGTTATGGGAATTGTGTGCAAATTTTTAAATGTATCATTATCCCGTTCCATAAAAAAGAGCATGGCTGCAATCACCCCGATCATGCACGGCAAAAGCAATTCTACTCCATAGCCCATAACCGACTGAAAGTAATCATTGAAAACCGCTATCTTACTGTCATATCTTTCTGCCGTTTGTGGCATTGTCATCAATACGGTCAGTGGCAAAGGAAATAGAAACGCCGAAAGAACAACCAGCCATATAAATTTTTTACGTTTTAGTTTTGCAAATTCACAGCGAATCAGTCTAAGCAATCCCCTCACCCCCTGTCACACGCTTGAAGTAATCTTCAAGGCTTTCTTCTGAGGTTGCGGCCTGTGATACTTCCAAGCCATTTTCTACAAAAGCAGTAACAATCTTCCCAATAGAAATATTCAGATTATGCAGCCGCATATTATGGTCATCCTGTATCGTAAACTGGTTTTCATGGAAACTGCATTCCAAAATCCTTGCCGCCTGCGCCGTGTCCGAAACAGTAAAACGGATATGCTTGCTGCTCTTTGTTTCCAGTTCCTCAAGGCTTTCTTCTTCTAAAAGCGTGCCGTGGTCAATGATTCCAATATCATCCGCCAGCAATGCGATTTCGGAGAGGATATGGCTGGATATCAGGATTGTTTTCCCACGCTCATTACAAAGGTTACGGATAAAAGACCGCACTTCTGCAATTCCGATTGGGTCAAGACCATTGATTGGTTCGTCCAGAATCAAAAGCTCTGGATCATGCATAATGGCAAGGGCAATCGCCAGCCGCTGCTTCATACCAAGCGAATACTGGGAAAACAGCTTCCTGTCCTTGTAGGGCAAGCCAACCAAATCAAGTGCGTTCTTAATTGCATTGCGGTCCGGCACTCCCCGCAGGGTAGCAAAAATACGCAGATTTTCCGTAGCGGTCAGATTGGGATAGAATCCAGGGGATTCAATCAGGCTGCCAATACGGTGCAGGAGCCTTTTTTCATTTGCTGCCAAAGGCTTTCCCCAAATCGCCACTTCCCCGGAAGTAGGCTGCGTCAGTCCAAGCAGCATTTTCATTGTTGTTGTCTTTCCTGCCCCGTTTCTGCCAAGCAGACCATAGATACGCCCTTTCTGAACATGGATATTCAGGCTTGCAACGCTTTTCTGCGCCCCATATTGCTTTGTCAGATTTCTTGTTTCAATTACATATTTGCTCATTGCGAAACCTCCTACTATTTATAGAATCTTCCTTACCGCTTTGCTTGTCAGGAAGCAGTGCATATCAGTAAACTGATATGCTTCATTGTGGAATATTCCAGACCGCTCCGCTTGCCAGGAAACGCCACATATCTCTAAACCGATATACCTTATCCTATCACGCCAACCTTGCATTAACCTTGCACGAACCTTGCATTAACCTTGCATTTAAAAATAAATTTCTGTAAATAATAAAATCCCCGTAAAACGGAGATTCTATTGCACTGTAAAAAGCGGCTTTGATTTATTCTGCCAGTGGGAAAAGCAGAATGAAAACCGTTCCTTTTCCCAGTATGCTTTACGCTGTTATTGTTCCATTCAGTTTGGCTACAAGCTGATGTACGATAGACAAGACCGTTGCCTTTTTCAGACCGCCCTTTATCGCATTTATAAAGCCGTTCAAAAATACGCTTTAAATCCTCTGATGTTGTACAATAAATCCCGTCGTGCCAGACACTTTGTTGAACACGTCGCTGTCATTCTGCTTCCGGATGTGGTGTATGACAATGACCGCCAGAGAGTGCCTGCCGGCAAAGCCTTTGATAAGGGAGATGTCCCCGTAATCGCTTACGTAAGCGTTGTCTTTGGATGCGGTGCGGACTTTCTGTAAGGTGTCAATGACAATGAGCCAGTTCTTGCCGGTTTTCTGTGAGCCGCAGAACAGGGTTAAGCCTGTGGGTATCAGACCGTCCACCACAAAGGACGGCTTTTCAAGCGGCTCATAGAGGAGCGTGTCTGCATTGACTGTCTGGAAGCTTCTGCATGGGATTCCTCCTTTCGGGCGGTGTCTTTGGTTTCGTTACACATAGGCGCTGACCTCCTTAAATAGATTTACTCCCATGAAAAAGAGTGAGAGTATGTAATGCCGCCAATCCCACGCCGATAAAAAACGTATTTCTTTTTCGGGCGGTAATCGTCAAGATTTGAGATACTTCCTCATTTCTGCCTTAACCTTTTCCCTTGCAACTGAAACGGACTTCTGGACAGCCGAAGCGGTGCAATGCTCCATCCCGCCAACCTGGTAAAAATTAAAATCATACTCGTAATAGAGCAGGAAACGCCGCCTTTGTATCTCAGACAGTTGAGTAACTGCTTTGTAAAACAGTTCATTCCGTTCTTTTTCAATCATTCTTTCATCAAGGCTCTTTGGCACTCTTAACGCACGTCTGTAAAGCGTTTCATCCCATACTCCGTTAAACTCCCTGTGCCACTGGTTCCATTGCTCAAGGTTTCTGTTCCTCCTTTCCATATGACGAAATTCAAAAAAGAGTTGTTCGGACACTTCCAATTCGTGATGTTCCCCCCTGCCCGTCCTTAAAGCTGATAAAATACCTTGTGCCACTTTCCGTGGATTTCTTCCGAAGCGTGTACGCCTTTGCCCCGTATGCCATTTCCTTTCCTCCTGCTAAAAAGTAAGAGAGAGTTTCTCTCTCCCCACCCAATAGCCCATAGGAAAGCACTGATTTCCCATCTAACGCTTAAATGGCTTCAATCTGCTTTACATCTTTAATATCAATAGCAACACAATAACCTTAAAGCACAAACTACTGTATGGGGATTTACTTGATTAACTTCCGCATATTCCCTTATACTCGGAACCGGTTTACTTGGTGCTTGATGATTTACAAAAATATCCATTTTAATTCGTTCTGCGATTTACTGATACTTGTATCTTTTATTCATCTTTTTCTTTCCCTGTTAATAGTCTTTGAACTGTTATATTATAAAAATCAGCTATTTGAGGAAACTGATAAATGCTTTGACGGGATATTCCTTGTTCCCATTTAGATACTGCTGACTTTAAGATACCACAATACTCTGCAAGCTTCTCTTTTGAGTTTCCTTTTTTCGTCCGTTCTTCTTTTAACACTTCCGAAATATGTAATTCAATGTCCTGTTCCATAGTAGCTCCTTTCTTCGGTACTATAAATTATTTTTAACTACATCAATTCCAAAAAATTGATTTAATAAAAAATGTAACTGTTCAATTAACAAGAAGAAACCAACCGGCTTTTTCAAGGGTTGACAAATGATACGATACAGAAGGAGCAGAAACGGGTAGTTACTTTGCAATCTTACCCACAGGTCTGCTCCCATTTTTTTAATAAAAATTTTCATCTGTTCTTATCTGCCAAAGCCTTAAATTCCAAGTATAAAAAGCTATGTTTTTCACAACTTTATACATATAATTGTGTTCGGCAAACTTTAAGATAGATTGCCAAAGTTGCCAGCAGTATTAGACAAGTAATACCAAACATAATCATCATTTGGTAATGCGGAAAGATTATACAGAGATACAATGGCGTTAAGCTGCTTGCCATTCCACCTCCAACTGTAGCTAAAACTGAAATTGCCCCACCTTTTACCGCATAATACTCACTTGTCCAATCATACTTAGGAAACTTGATATTCAGATAAACACCAAGAACTGAAATGAAAAAAGTATATATCGTAGGGATAATAAATAACAGTACAGTCTGCATCAAGGAACACGTAATCGCAATTCTGATAAAAATTGCACTAATATATAAAACAGGAAGTATCACTGTTAAATTTACCGCAATTTTAGAATTGTAAACTGTCCTTGCCTGCGTTGGAGCGGAACACATAATCCATCGGTTTTTTCCCTCTAAAGACAGGGATGCTGCTGTGGTAGAAGTCATAGTCACAAAAACAGCAAGCGCAATCGGCATAATATTTTGAATGATGCTCATGATTCCCATTGTTTTTATTTGCTGTCGTAAATCAGGTGGCATAAAAAATGCTGCCCCAAGTGCCACAACGAAAAGCAGGACAATTCCAATACATGAATTCAATGCATAAACCGTACATGAACTTAATCGGTGAAGCTCCTTTTTATACAATGCCATAAACGGAGATGAAGATTTTAATGTTACCATTTTATACTCTTTTTTTGCATAATGTGAGAATACCGCTGTATTCAATCTTTTATAGTAATGAGAAACAATCGTTATGAAAGCAATGCCCAGCAACAGGGAAACAGTGGCAAAGATAACAAAGCCTGCCAAATCATTATGTAATAAGGCATTTGTAAAAAGAATAGCAGGCGGATAAAATTTGTTTACCGCTTCTGCCATTGCAACACCTAAATTATTTATCTGCGTTGCATCCATTGATTGTGTTTTTGCGGAAGCCAATACAATCATCAGTATGGCAGCCGTACTCAAAACCAATGAAAAAACATTTTTGTGTCTTGAATGTGATGAAACGGCAACAATTAGAACACCTAATGATAGTGAAATAATCATGGGAATAATCGGTGTCAAAAATAACACACCCACTAAAAACAGGTAACTAAAAACCGGCGGATGTTCGTATACAACATAGATAATGCTTGATGGCAGCATGGCTATAAAGCCAATTATCAGATTGATGAGATACAGCATCGTTATACGGCTTGTCACAATAGAAATCGTACTTACAGGCATGGACATAACCATATCATAATCTTTTAACCCGATAAGCACTCCTGTACTTTTAACAAATGTAAGGGTCAAAGTTGCTAAAGAGCAGACCACTACCATGAGCGTTGGTAATGCTTCGCTGAGTCCCGCTAATGCCATACTATTGCTGAATTTTGTCGTATAGACTACAAGAATGGCAATGGCAGTAAGTCCTAAAGCGCCAACAATCGCAGAACGTTGTTTTTCCTGTTTATCGCAAGAATGAATCAATCGGTTAATTCCGAAAAGATTGTATAACTGCATTCTCAAGAGATACTTATACTTGCCTTTCATTTTCAACTACCTCCATGAATACATCTTCAAGACTATGGCTTCCTTTGATTTCTTCCATTGTTCCACTTTCTATCAATTTACCGTTATTGATAATAGTAACCTTGTCGCACAATTTTTCGGCAACTTCAAGCACATGAGTGGAGAAAAAAATTGCTGCCCCTGCATCACATAGTTCACGCATCATCTTCTTTAAATGAAAAGATGCTTCAGGGTCAAGACCTACAAATGGCTCGTCCAACACTAAAAGATGTGGGAAATGTATAAATGCACCTATCAACGCAAGCTTTTGTTTCATACCATGCGAATAGGAACTGATTAAATCCCCCAGACTGTCCGTTAATTTGAGAACATCTGCATATTTTTGTATTCTTGAAACTCTTTCCTTTGCAGGGACAGAAAACATATCACACATATAGTTTAAATACTGGATGCCTGTTATATAGTCATATAAGCCGGGATTGTCTGGAATATAAGCTGTCATGGATTTGCATTTCACAGGCTCGTCCTTCACGGAATGGCCATTTACAAGAATTTCCCCCTCGTCAAAGTCCATTATCCCGACAACCGCACGGATTGTTGTTGTTTTCCCTGCACCATTGTGACCAATAAAAGCATGGATTTCTCCTGCTTTTACCGTCAAATTCAAACTGTCAACAGCCTTTTTATTTCCAGAATAAACTTTAGTATAATTCTTGATTTCTAATACATTGTTCATTTTATGAGCCTCCTTACTGTTTTAGTTTTTGTATTTTTTCGCAATTGCCCAGAAAAGGATTGCTGGTACAGGAACAAATAATAGAATACAATATTTATTTACGACTGAACCAGAACCAGATACCCCAAAGTGTAATGGGATTTCCTGCGGCAATATAAAAGTCAGTGCCACTAATACAACAAAAGTTACGACTGTAATGATGATACATTTTTTCTTCATGTGTATTACCTCCTTTTATTATCATTTTGATAATACTATCATAATGATAATAAAAAGTCAAGAAAAATCCCATCCATCACAGAGGATAGATGGGAAATTTTTATTCCATTTTAGGTGGAGAGATTATAACACCAATAGAATGCAGCTTTCGTCCCGCTACTGATGTGTTGTTACCATAAGGTTTTATTACATCCCGGATATTTCCAATTAACATTTCAAGCTCCTCATCCGTTAGATAAAGAGGGGATAAGGAAAAACCAGATTTATCCTTTACAATGTCTATATCATCCCGTTTGCAATAATCTTGGAATAGTTCCGCAAAGCCAATGATATATTGCATAAACGACTGCAAATAGGCTTCGCCAGAGTTACTGTCTAAGATTTCTTTAAAATCCTTTGTCATATCAATATCTACCGCATAAGTTTTTTCTAAAGCACCTCTGACTTGTGTTTGATTCACTATCTTTAATACTTTGTCATTTGTCATT
This sequence comes from Lachnospiraceae bacterium, assembly GCA_009774235.1. GTDB lineage: Bacteria > Bacillota > Clostridia > Lachnospirales > Lachnospiraceae > Butyribacter. The sequence goes on along the minus strand of VSNJ01000191.1, from coordinate 304 downwards.
CTTTTCAAATAGCGGTAAAGCGTTGCAGATGGAATATCCGAAAATGTTTCAGATAAATGTTTTGCTGTAGTTTCCCCACACTTTTGTATTTCCAGAAATAATTTACATTTAACAGGGTTCGTCAATACATCCATAATTTTTTTGTCCATGCATATCCCTCCAACAATTCAGTTTATGTGATAATATTATCATTTTGGCAACAAAAATTCAATAACTTTTCATGGGTGAGATAGTGTAACTTTACCTGGGTATATGGCAGGGTATATGTATTTTAGTATTTTTTGATACATTAATATGTACTTCC
>VSNJ01000190.1 GCA_009774235.1 Lachnospiraceae bacterium | reverse complement strand
AAATAAATTGTAATTAATGCTTTGTGTCCATGCACTGCCTGGCACAAAGCTGTTTTTAAAGAAGGAGCAGTGCAGAAAAGAGGAGGATTATGGGAGATATCAACAAATTAATAAGACAGCTGGTTAATTATGGGTTGGACAAGGAACTTATTGTAAAAGATGATGAGATGTATACAATCAACCGTATACTTGAGGTGCTTAAGCTTGATGAGTATATAGAACCACAGGAAGTGCCAGAAAGTGAAGAACTTGAGTGTATACTTGCAGGCATGCTTGATTTTGCGTATGCTAATAGTGTTATGGAAGCTGACAGTATAGTATACAGGGACCTGATGGATACAAAGATTATGGGATGCCTTGTACCAGCTCCAAGTGTAGTAATAAATAAGTTTAATGGGCTTTATAAAGAATCACCACAGAAAGCAACAGATTTTTATTATAATTTCAGCTGTGATACAGATTACATCCGCAGATACCGTATTGTAAAAGATATGAAGTGGACGGCAGATACAGAGTATGGAAAGCTTGATGTTACAATTAATCTTTCAAAGCCTGAGAAAGACCCAAAAGCTATTGCAGCAGCAAGAAATTCTAAACAGAGTGCATACCCTAAGTGCCAGCTTTGTGTGGAGAATGAAGGATATGCAGGACGTTTAAACCATCCTGCAAGGGAGAACCACCGTATTATCCCTATTACTATTGATGGTGGCAAATGGGGGTTCCAGTATTCACCTTATGTATATTATAATGAACATTGTATTGTACTTAATTCAGAGCATACGCCAATGAAAATTGATAAATCAGCTTTTAGGAAACTTTTTGATTTTATTAAACTTTTCCCTCATTATTTTATTGGTTCTAATGCAGACCTTCCTATTGTAGGAGGTTCAATACTTACACATGAGCATTTCCAGGGCGGTCATTATGAATTTGCAATGGAAAGGGCAGAAACCAGGAAAGATATTAATATAAAAGGGTATGAAGATGTTAAAGCAGGAATAGTAAACTGGCCTATGTCAGTAATAAGGATAAGCCATAGTGACAGTGACAGGCTTGTAGAACTTGCTGCACATATTCTTGATACATGGCGTGCATATACAGATGAGGATGCATTTGTATTTGCAGAAACAGACGGGGAACCACATAATACAATTACGCCTATAGCACGTATGCGTGACGGAAAGTATGAGCTTGACCTTGTACTACGTAATAATATTACAACAGAAGAGCATCCACTTGGTGTATACCATCCTCATAAAGAACTGCACCATATTAAAAAAGAGAATATAGGGCTTATTGAAGTTATGGGGCTTGCGGTACTTCCAGCCCGCCTGAAGAATGAAATGAAAAGGCTTGGGGAGTTTATTGTAGCAGGCAAAGATATAAGAAGTGATGAGGAACTGGAGAAACATGCAGACTGGGTGGACAGTTTTAAACCAGCATATGATAAAATAGATGAAAGTAATGTTGATGGCATACTACAGAAAGAAATTGGAATAGTATTTAAAAAGGTTCTTGAACATGCTGGTGTATTTAAAAATGATGATAATGGAACAAGTGCATTTATGAAATTTATAAATGCAATATAGTATATAAAAGGCAGTTTTATATTAATACATCAAAATAGTGTTATAAAATGTAATAAATGTTGTTGAACCATGGTAACAGTTATCATATAATAGAAAAAGATTTAGGGGGATAACAGACTTGTGTGGTTATACGTAGCATATAGATATTAATGTATTTTAAGGAGGATAATATAATGAATTTTGGTTACTTTGATGAAAACAACAGGGAGTACGTTATTACAAGACCTGATACACCTGCCCCATGGTGTAATTACCTTGGTTCACCTGAATATGGTGCAATTATTTCTAATAATGCAGGCGGGTATAGTTTTGTAAAAAGTGGTGCTAATGGGCGTATACTTCGTTACCATTTTAACAGTGATGATACACCAGGACGTTATATATATTTGAGGGATGATGAAACTGGTGATTTCTGGTCGGCTTCATGGCAGCCTGTTGGAAAGGATTTAGATAAATATAAGAGTGAAGTACACCATGGTACTGCTTATACAAATATGTTTACAGAGTATGCAGGCATAAAGTCAGAAGTTAACTATTATGTTCCTTTAAATAAAGTATATGAAGTATGGTGTGTAAAAGTTACAAATCCTACAGATAAGCCAAGGAAAGTTTCTGTATTTGGTTATGCAGAATTGTCTAATGACGATAATTATAACCAGGACCAGGTGAACCTGCAGTATACACTTTGTACTTCTAACACAAGTTTCCGCAAGAATAAGATTTACCAGCAGATTAATTTAAACTGGTACAAAGGTGCTGATGGAAGCAATGGCAATGAAAGGTTCTTTGGGCTTGCAGGACAGCCAGTGGCTTCTTACAATGGTGATAAGGAAGCATTTATTGGAATGTACCACAGTTATGGAAACCCAGTTGCTGTAGAACGTGGAAAGTGTGATGGTGTATGTAATTATAATGAAAACAGTTGTGGTGCACTGCATACTGCACTTGAACTTGCACCAGGCGAAACAAAGACCATGACATTTTTACTTGGCAAATATAAAGAATCTGATGCAGATAAAATTATTGCAGCATACGAAGATGTAACAGTTTGTGATAAAGAAATAGATGAGTTAAAAAATTACTGGCATGCAAAGCTTGATAACTTTAAGATTAATACACCTAGCGCAGCATTTAACAGCATGGTAAATACATGGAATGCTTACCAGTGTTTCCTTACATTTACATGGTCAAGGGCAGCTTCATTTATTTATTGTGGTGAACGTAATGGTTATGGCTACCGTGATACTGTACAGGATATACAGGGTGTAATACACACTGACCCAGAAGCAGCACTTGATAAAATACGTTTTATGCTTTCTGCACAGGTTGACAATGGTGGTGGTCTTCCTCTTGTTAAGTTTGACCACAATGCAGGGCATGAAGGGACACCAGACGATGATTTTTATGTACGTGAAACAGGGCATCCTGCATACCGTGCAGATGATGCTTTATGGTTATTCCCTACAGTATTTAAGTATATAGCAGAAACAGGAAATATTGGGTTTATTGATGAAGAGATTTTATGGTCTAATAAGCCAGAGAAAGCAACAGTTTATGAGCATCTTAAGAGGGCAATTAATTTCTCAATGGAGCATCTTGGTCCACATGGACTGCCAGCAGGTCTCCATGCGGACTGGAATGACTGCCTGCGCCTTGGTGCACAAGGAGAGTCTTCATTTGTTGCGTTACAGTTGTATTATGCATTTACAATTATGCGTAAGTTTGCTGAAAAGAAATCTGATACAGAATATATAGTATATCTTGACAAGACGCAGAAAGAAATTGGTGATAAGATTAACAGTTTATGGTGGGAAGGTGACCGTTTTAACCGTGGCTTTAAGGAAACAGGTGAACTTATTGGCTCAAAGAAAGACCCAGAAGCAAGTATGTGGTTAAATCCACAGACATGGGCTGTTATATCAGGTCTTGCTACAGATGAACAGGCAGAGCTTGCAATGGCTTCTGTAGAAAGGGAATTAAACACAGCATATGGTGCAAGGGTTATGGCTCCTTCTTATGTAGACCATTATTTTGATGGTGCACTTGCTGCACTGTTCCCTCCTTCAACTAAGGAAAATGGTGGTATTTTTTCACAGACACAGGGCTGGCTGATTTTGGCAGAGGCACTTATGGGACATGGCAATAAGGCATTTATGTATTTTGAAGAGAGTTCACCATCTTCCCAGAATGACAAAGCAGAGATACGTAAGCTTGAGCCATATGTACATGGACAGTACACAGAAGGCAATGAGAGTCCTTTCCATGGACGTTCACATGTACACTGGCTTACAGGTACAGCTTCAACATGTATGGTAGGATGTGTAGAAGGAATATGTGGCATGCGTCCTGATATAGATGGACTGCGTATTGCACCTTCTGTTCCAAGTGACTGGAAAGAGTTTACAATTGAGAAGAACTTCCGTGGCAAGAAGCTTATAATTAAAGTTGAAAATCCAGATGGTGCAGAATCTGGCTATAAGGAATTTTATATTAATAGTGAGAAACAGGATGATAATTATATTCCAGCAGATAAAATGTCTGATGTAACAGAAGTGCGCATGGTGATGTAATTAGTCAAGTGGATATCCGCAATCCGCAATTCTTGCAAGCAGGCATTGGTTACTTGCTTAATGAAGTTAAATTAAAAAGCTGACAGTGGGGTATTTTCCCTGCTGGCAGCTTGATGTGTTATATTGGGAAATATGCCGTTAATGATAGAAGGGAGTTTTTTATTAATGAAAACATTTAATATAAATGCTAGCTGCAATCCAGATATACATTATATGGCTGATATCACACCGGGGCTTGAAATAATAAAGTCTATGGTTGATAAAGGACAATATTTTACAATTAACCATGCCAGGCAGTATGGAAAGACAACAACATTACATCTGCTTGAAACATTTCTGGAAAAGGATTATTTTGTTTTAAACCTTGATTGGTAAAATTTTGGAATTGCCAGAGTTACATAATTTGTGTAATAGTTTTAAAAAGATTATTGAAAAAATTAATTATATGTTATAATATATTACCTGTAGTATTTTGAAATACAGGAGTCTGGCATATTTGGAAGAATTGGTAAGGAGATGTAATAAAATGGGTTATAATCCAAATTCAATGAAAGCAGAAGAGTTTATTAATAATGAAGAAATCTTGGAGTGTCTTAGTTATGCTGGGAAAAACAAGAATAATATGGCGCTTGCCAAAGAAATCTTAGAGAAAGCAAAGAAAGCAAAGGGTATTTCGCATAAAGAGGCAGCAGTTTTACTTGAATGTGAAATTCCAGAGATTAATGAGGAAATAAAAAAGCTTGCAGTGGAAATTAAGGAAAAATTCTACGGAAGAAGAATTGTAATGTTTGCTCCGCTGTATCTTTCAAACTATTGTGTAAATGGATGTACATATTGTCCATACCATTATAAAAATAAACATATACCAAGGAAAAAGCTTACACAAGAGGAGATTAGGAATGAAGTAATTGCACTGCAGGATATGGGGCATAAAAGGCTTGCAATAGAGTCAGGGGAAGACCCTGTAAATAACCCGCTTGATTATATTCTTGAAAGCATAGAAACTATTTATAGTATTAAACATAAAAATGGTGCAATACGCCGTGTTAATGTAAATATTGCTGCTACTACTGTAGAAAATTATACAAAGCTTAAAGATGCAGGTATTGGTACATATATTCTTTTCCAGGAAACATATAATAAGAAGGCTTATGAAGAACTCCATCCTACAGGACCTAAGCACGATTATGCATACCATACAGAGGCCATGGACAGGGCAATGGAAGGCGGAATTGATGATGTTGGCATTGGTGTGCTCTTTGGACTTGAGATGTACCGTTATGAGCTTGTAGGAATACTTATGCACGCAGAGCACCTGGAAGCTGTACATGGTGTAGGCCCGCATACAATAAGTGTTCCAAGGGTATGCCCGGCAGATGATATAGATACAGCAGACTTTGACAATGCTGTCCCAGATGATATATTTGAGAAGATTGTGGCAATAATAAGGATTGCAGTTCCATATACAGGCATGATTATATCTACAAGGGAATCACAGCAGACAAGGGAAAAAGTGCTTAAACTTGGTATTTCCCAGATAAGCGGAGGATCACGTACAAGTGTTGGTGGATATGTAGAGCCTGTAAGGGATGACAGTTCTGCCCAGTTTGATGTAAGTGATACACGTACACTTGATGAAGTGGTAAAATGGCTTATGGAGCTTGGTTATATACCTAGTTTTTGTACAGCGTGTTACAGGGCAGGCAGGACAGGCGACAGATTTATGTCACTTTTGAAAAGCGGACAGATTGTAAACTGCTGCCAGCCAAATGCACTTATGACACTTAAAGAATATCTTGAGGATTATGCAGCAGAGGATACAAAGCGTATTGGTGAAGAACTTATAGCCAGGGAAATCCTTACAGTACCAAATGAAAATGTGAGAAATAAGGCTATGGAATATCTTAAAGAGATGAATGGAGGCAAAAGGGATTTCCGCTTCTAGTGTGTGCCTGGAATTAACACCAGTTTATCCGTTTTGAATATAATAAAAGAGGAGTCTTATAAAGACTCCTCTTTTTGATGAAAGAAAAATATATGAAAAAAGAGTTATAAGCTTAACTATTTTCAAATAAAGCAGCAAGTTTCTCTATTGAATCTGTAACTTCTATTACAGATTTCTCAATATCACCATAAATTGTAGCGGACTGTGAAGATAATTCACCCATACTCTTTGCAACTACTGCAAACCCTACACCAGCTTCACCACTTCTTGCTGCTTCAATAGAAGCATTTAGTGAAAGCATCTTTTGTTTATTAGCTATTGACTTAAGTGAACTTGTATTAGTATTAATCTTCTGGATAACATTAGTTGCATGGTTTATTTCATCCTGGAGCTGTCCAAGTTTTCCGCCATTGTTGTTATGTGAATATTCAATATTTACGAACATATTAACCATTTTACCAAAGAGCTCTGCTGCTGCTTTAATACTTTTTTCATTACTTACAGGCACTTTTTTAAGTGCATTTATGTATGCGTCAGAATCAATATCTAAATCAGTGGCTGTTTTACGGAATGCATCTTCATCAGGTTTACGGGAAAGTACCTGTCCTCCGATAACTTCACCAACTTTTTCATTACCTAACATAATATCAATACAAAATTCCATCAGTCCCGCATGACAGTAATAAACACCTGAATTTTCACTGCTGCATTTATTACAGCGGCGGTTGCCTTCTTCAGAACCACGGGTATATTTCATACAGAAATCTGTAAAATTACTTCCTTTGGTAACGTTCTCGCCTTTGGCATCTACTATTATAGCAGCAAGCCCTGTTGCATCGGAAAATTTATCCTGCATTTCTTGTAATTGCCTTAAATCTAAAAAATCCCTTATATTCATAGAATCCTCCATCCTCACAATTTAATAATAGTAATATTCCATGCTAAAATGTGTACTTAAAGTCAATGTGCCAGCACATTTATTAAAAAAATTTATAATTATCAAAACTTATTGTTTAAATCTCACAATACTATTATATAG
>VSNJ01000019.1:20194-39141 GCA_009774235.1 Lachnospiraceae bacterium | reverse complement strand
CAGCTTTACATTTTTTGCCTGTCCTGTCGAGTTCTTCTTCAAATTCTACTTTTTTCTGTACTGCTTTATTCTCTTCTTTTATTCCATTAAAAGCCATTATCTTTTCAAATATGCCACCTGCAAGGACTACCGGGCCACGGTATTTCATATAGTCCATAAGCTGGTTATTTAACAATTCTTTATTGGCAAGATTGGCTCCATCTACAGGAAGAAGTTCAAATTCTTTTGATGTAAGATTTATTAAATTCATATATGCACTGTCTGTATCTTTACTGCCTGTTATTATGCTTGTAATTTTAGAGATAAATGGGTCTGTAGTATCAAGCCCGTCCCCAAGAAGTGTATTATTAAAATATATTTCCAGATTTTTTTCAAGTTCACTTACATCTTTAGATACCGCAAAAAGCCCATACATATCCTGCAAATATTTGTCATAGTATGAAAGCCCTGCATTAAGCGCAACATCACCAGCACCTGATACCTGTCTTTTTGCTACTGATATTTTGGCATAATCTGTAAGGGTAATCATTAATAAAAGCATTGGTACAAGTATCATTGTAAGAAATATAGTTACTGAACCTTTTGAACCATTCTTTTTAATAAAAAATTCTACTGAAAATATATTTTTCATTCTTTTGTCCCTCTCTAATTCTTATCAGCTTTAAGGCTTTATGTATTTATTATAAAAACCACTTACTTTGTTTATTAATGTTTCAAGCCTGCCGCTAAGCCCAAGTTTATCTAGTATATAATTTATTACATCCTGTGCCATATCCAGATTCCTGATAAATTCTGCCGGGTCTGTAACTACTGATGTTGCCATTACAGAACGGCTCCAGTTATTATCAAGACCTATATATTTTAAAAAATCTGGCATTTTAATGTTGTCCTTTACAGTTACAACAATAGTTGTGTTTAATAAAGACCTTTTTAAATTTACTATACACTCTGTATTATCTATTTTTAAAAGTTTACTGCTATTTACCATATTTTCAAGTTTTTCTTTCATTTTATCTTTTGAAATTTTGTTATTGTTAATACGGCGGTACATATTAGCAGAAAACTTTTTTTCATCATTGCTAAATTTATTTACAGATTTAAAATCTATATCATTATCATTTATTTCACCATAATTTTCATATCCTGGTTCAGTTATTAACCTGGTAGTATAGCTGGCTATATATTGTGCACATGAATATTCAAGAACTCCTTGCATTTCATATAAACCAAATAAAATAATAAACCCTACAATAAAAAATACTATAGGATATACTAAGGTAGCTTCTATAACTGCTTCTCCTTTTTCACTTTTAAGATTTGTATAATTCATTTATGTTCCTCTTTTTTAATTATGTTTTTGTTTCATAACTTTTATTACCCTGGCAGGTTCTAATGTGGTTTTAATGGACAGCTGTATAAAACTATTAATACTTAAATCTTGTTTTCAATGCTTAATAGAAACTTTTGTTTCTATTAAGCATTTGAAACTATTATGCACCACTGCATATTCCATGATTGTAAATTTTTATATAAACCAGTATATATCATTAATAATACTAATAAGATAAAAATCCAATAATAGAATTTCTTGAATATTATTATGATTCTCCTTTCTTTGGCGGGTCAAAATTATCTGTTACCCCTGTTATCTTATCCCATAAACTATCAAGTAAATCAGCTATTGAATCTTTAAAAATCACTGCCAGCCCAACTACAACCACCAGCACCAATATAACAGCTATAATATGTGAATCTCCTCTTTCTTCTTCTAAAAAGGATTTAAAAGCCTCTTTTGCCCTCCAGTATTTTACCATTATGTCTGCTGAAATTTTTGACATCATGTCCCTTCCCTCCTTTCTGTTTAAATACCACACCTGTAATAATAAATTTAAACTTCTGGTATAGTATCTGTATAACTATATTTCTTAAAAACCGATGCTTGAAAATATTGGCACCATTACCATTAAAAGTATGCCTATAAATATAATCATAATAGGTATCATCAGTTTTGAAGATGCTGCTTCTCCCATCTGGCGTACTTTATTACTTCTTTCCATCCAGATAGTGTTTGACATTTCTGCAAGTATTCCACCAAGACCTTCGCTTCCTTTTTCTAAATTCTGTAATACTGTGGTAGAGAATTTCTTTATTTCTAAAATATTACATCTATCCGAAAATGCTTTTATTGCTTCTAATTCTGACATTGAATTATTAATATCATTAAGAAGTATATGTATTTCCTTATAAAGACATATATCCTCTTTGCCCTCTGATACTTTCTTTAAAGTATCACGCAATGGCATGCCTGCGTTTATAAGAAGTACCATTTGTGAAAGCATATGTGGAAAATCTGACAATAGTTCACTACGGCGTTTTTCTACTTTGGAATCTGTGTCATAATCCATATAAAATGCAAGTATGGCAGCAACTGCTATGCCTATAAGTGCCATGCTGTAATCCTCCGCAAATGCTGATATTAATATAGCTAACGGGACTATTGTCATAATATACGTAATCTGTGCAGCAAGTGTTGTATAGTAATAAAATGGCACTTCTTCTGCAGGCATAATCTCCCTTAAAAGTTTCATCCGTTTCTGCCCACGTTCTGCATAAATATTAATATGGAATAAATCAATTACACCATATCCTATAAAAAATATATCTGGCAGGAAAAATACATCTTTATTAATTGCTTCTATATTTTCTTTAAATTTCCTGCCATACCTGAAATATAAAAACATCCATGCTATTACAAATAAAGAAGAGGCTATTGTAAGGTACAGCCTTATATAATATTCATCTGGTAACATATTTTCACACCTTTACTTCCATTATTTTTACACCAACCAGGTAAGCAAGCACAAACATTATAAGTGCAACAATTTTTACTACAAAGTTTGTAACTGAAAATTCCCCGTTATTTATAAAACCTTTAGTTGTTGTAACTATAACAAGTGGCATAACCATCATAATATTAAGTTCATTTTTATTACCGCTTATTACTGTTTCTATCTCCATTTCTATATCTATTTTCTGTGATATTATAGATTTTGTTTCATATATTATCTGTTTTAAATTGCCGCCCTGCCGGTTAGCTACCCTGAATACATCACCAAAACTTATAATATCTTCATTGTCTGAGCGTATGCCAAAATCTGTAAGCAGGTCTTCTATAAGTATATTATCCCTCATACCATTAATAATGGTGTTAAGTTCGCTTACTATATATGATGCTTCACCATACTGGTTTAACATATCTTTCCTTGCGTCTGCCATTGCATCTGGCACATTGCGTCCAGCCCCTAATGATGTGCTTAAGGATTCAAGCATATCTTTAAATTGTATCCTTAATGCTTTATTCCGTTTTTTTATAAGCATTGAATGGTATATTTTTACTCCTGCAAAACCTATTCCTATACCCATAAATACAGCAAACCATAATATATCAAACATAATATACATAGACACTGTGCCTGCTATAAGCCCTGCAATGTAGCCTGTGAGTTTTTCCACAAAACTCATATGGTAATAACAATAATCTATTGATTTTCCATAAGCGCCAAATAATTCTTCACGCTTTTCTTTTTTATTAAATATCATTTTTTTCATCCCTTCTTAAGGAATATTTGTAAAGATATTATATTTCTTCATATATTCCTGAAAGTTTTAATTTAAAATCATGCTCCAGTTTATTACCAGTACGTTTCAATACCCCGTCTACTTTCTGGATTGTACTTTTATCTGTTTCTTCAAATTTATATAGAGGATTAAGTATTATTTCCCCGTCTTTATAACCTGATACTTCACATATTTCCATAGTTTTACGTGACTTATCACGCAGCCTTGAAAGATGTATTATAATATCTATTGCAGAAGCTATCTGCTGGCGTATTGCTTCTAACGGAAGACCTGCTGCACCCTGCAGTACCATCGTTTCAAGCCTGCTAAGCATATCTTTTGTAGAATTGGCATGTCCTGTTGAAAGTGAACCATCATGTCCTGTATTCATCGCCTGTAGCATATCAAGTGCTTCCCCGCCACGCACTTCTCCTACAACAATGCGTTCCGGTCTCATACGCAGTGCAGATTTTATTAAATCCCTTATAGTTATTTCACCTGCACCAGATGAATTTTTATTACGTGTTTCAAGGCTTACAAGGTTGTCTACTCCTGTTATCTGTAGTTCTGCAGAATCCTCAATAGTAATTACCCTTTCATCCCTTGGTATATAATTTGACAAAGCATTTAGAAATGTTGTCTTTCCTGAACCTGTACCCCCGCATATAAATATGTTGTACTTAGCCCTTACAAGCAGTTCAAGTTTACCAGCTATTTCCCTTGTAATTGATTTATACTCAATAAGCTTTTCAACAGTCATAGGTGTTTTTGAAAATTTACGTATAGTTACTGTAGGTCCACATAATGCTATAGGCGGAAGCACAATATTTACACGTGAGCCGTCAAGTAGCCGGGTATCAACTATAGGATTAGCCTGGTTTACTTCACGCCCTGCCTTAGCAACAATCCTTTGTATAATATCTTCAAGCTTCTTCTGGCTTTCAAATTTATCATTAAGTTTCTGTAATTTGCCATTTTTTTCTATAAAAATATTGTCTGCACCATTTATCATAACCTCTGTAATGCTGTCATCTGACATAATCCCATCTAGTATGCCATATCCACGTATTGATGCATATATCTGGCTTGCAACATACACCATTGTATCCATCGGTATCATACGTACACGCAGCTGCTGGAATACATATGAATGTATTTGTTCCTGGAGCTGTTCATTATCCAGCTCATCTAATGGCAGACTGTTTAATACCAATGGTTTAAGTTCTTCTATAAGCTGTTGTCTTAAATCTGTTTCATCCATGAAGATATCCTCATTTCCTTACAAAACAATTATTATTTTATAAAAATAAATTCATATTCTTCTGAGGCAAAACACACTGTGTCACCCTCATTTAAAGCTATTTCCTGGTTACATGCCAGCTTGTCCCCATTTACAAAAGTACCATTTAATGAATCTGTATCTTTAATATACCAGCGGTTGTCATGCCATAAAAATACCGCATGTGTATGGCTTATGCTTTTTATATTTATTGATACATCAGGGTTTTGCCCGTCTGGCATTTTGACAAGTTTTCCATTGGCTATTTTATTTCTTCCAATAATAAAACCTGGTTTCTCTATTTTAATAACTTCACCTGTCACTTTACTCCTTAAAACTGGTTTGATTATAATTTTACCTGTATCAAGTAACACCGTGGAATCAAGGTCTTCACCAGATATTTGCTGTACATCCTGTATATTGTTTACAAAAGTCTGCATATTTTGTACTGGTGTGTTTGCAAATGAAGAAGGTACATTCTGCATTTGCAGTCCATTAAACCCATTTGTAAATTGTGGTGTGTCCTGCACTAGTGGTTTCTTTATAGTATTTACAAATGATTGTGTATTTTGTACTGGTGGTTTCTGTATGCTGCTTGCAAATGGTGGCATATTTTGTGCTGGTTTCTGTATGCTGCTTGCAAATGGCGGCATATTATTTACAGGAACTTTTATATTGTTAGCGTTTTCTACAGGCTGGATAACTGGAAGAGGTGGCGGCATAATGCCTGTCTGCTTATCTGCAGTTTCTGTTTTATTTCTTTTAACAAAGCTAAACAGGCTCTTTTTTTCTTTTGGCTTTTCCTCTTTATTTTCTTTAACTTTCTTCTCTTTAACCTTTTTTTTCTTGACAGGTTTTTCTTTTTGTTTTTTAACAGGTTTTTCTTTACGTTTCTTTTCTTTTGCTGGTGGTGTCATAAATGCACCTTTTGGTGTTGGCACGCTGAAACTTCCAGGGGTTACGCCAGACATAATATTATTATCTTTGCCTGGTTTTGGTATATTGCTTGTTTTAATTTTATTTTCTGTTATATTTTCAAATTCCAGTATCTTTTCACTTTGTGTAATAAATCTTGACTGTACAGTTTTCTTTACTTCATCTGTATCTATTATTTCCTTTTCTTTATTATAATTAACCGCTGGTTCTGGAAGCTCTAGTTCTACTGGCTGTATTACCCCGCAAAATGTATTATATGTATCTTCCAGGAATTTCTTAAAATCTTTTATATCTGTCTTTGGACTGCGTCTTACATAATCATATATATAATTTGGAAATTCCCTTAATGCATTATCACTATATTGCAGAATATTAAATATATCTGTTAAAAATTTATGTATATCTGGAACTTTTTTAATATCTTTTACTGGCAGTACCATAAACTGTGCTTCGTTTTTTTCATAATCAAAACACATATATTCCATTTTTAATATTAAATGTCCTGGATTAATCATGTACTCATCTAATATAAGTATTGTTTTACATATTGAAACCAGCATTTTATACAACTGCTCTCCACTGAAAACACCAGACATACGTTGTGTAAACTGTTGTTTTGAAGTAATATTATATAAAAGTACCACATTGTTATTATCATGTATTTCTGAAACAGGCAGTATTCCAGATATATTATTATTTTTAAGCATTTCCAGTTCAGTTTTAACCAGAATATCTCCATTATTGAGGGAATAACTAATAAAACGCTTCTGTTCTCTCTCCATAAATGAAAACCCCTGACTCCACATTTCTATTTCCCTCCATTCTGTTAATTTCTTTACTATGCATCCAGTTCAATAACCTTCTTGCATTGTTCCTGTATCTGTAATGCATTTATTACATCCCGCATCTGTGCAGTGCCATAATTAGGCAGATAGCTTACAATCCAGTCTTTAAGATGCTTAAATTCTTCATTTGATGTACTATTTGCTTTATTTACAACAAGCCTGAGCTTTTGCTTTATGCTTTTATATTCACTGCACTTCTGCATATACCTTATCATTTCTGTTGTTTTAACCATGCCGCTTGGTGAAGCATCTGTTACCATGCATATAATATTGGCTTTTTCAGCAGTTATATTAAAATTCCTGAATATTCCTGTTGAATGGTCTAAAAAAATATAATCAATATTGTCTATATCAGATAATGCATCCAGCATAAGTGCCCATTCTTCACTATTCATCTGTCCTGCTTCTGTTGGATTGTCCATAGGTCTTAGAAAAAGAAGGTCATCCGCACCTCTTCTTATAATGTTTTTTATCTTAAGGCTAAGTGTACTGCTGCCCTTTTTTACATCATAAAAAAGATTGGATAAAGTCTGTGTTTCATCACCACGTCTTGTATAATTAATATCAGAAAACTGTTCAAGTGGCACATATAAAACTTCTTTTCCCATACTTTTAAAAAGTTTTGCTACTGCAAAGCTAACTGTAGTTTTACCTGTCCCTCCACCTGCCGATATAAAAGAAACCATTTTAGCATTGCCTCCATTATGGAATATAATACCTTCCTTTTCTTTCATTTCAGCATATATATCCACAACCGCATGGTAAATATTTTCTGTCTTCTGGTATTTATATATTGCATTATGTCCGTTCTTCTTATTTACCCCTTTAATATCTGTAAGAACCAGCCTTATTCCATCATATTCTTTATATTCTATATTCTCGTCAATAAGCAGCACATCACATTTCTTTTCAAACATATGTCTTTTAAATTCCTCTTCATCTGAAAAGAAACTGTATTCAATATCAGAATTGTAATTTATTACAACTGCTTTTTTAAAATTTTCAATATATTCTTTATCCCTGTCAGCTAAAACTACCCTTATATTCATATCCTGCCTCCGTGTCCTGTAATGCTTATGCTATTCAAATTCTACAGTTTTAATAATAATACACGTGATATTATCCTTTCCTCCTGCAAGTAAAGCATCACCTACCAGTTCTTTTGTAATAGCATCTGATGGCTCTTTTTTTAATTTTTCAATTTTCTGTATTATTTCGTCTTCTGAAAGCATATTGTACAAACCATCACTGCATGCCATAAATACATCCCCTGCCTGGACAGAAATATTTTCTTTATAATATGGCTTAAGTTCTTTTTCATCTTTCATACCAAGATATTTAACAAGCATATTCTTACAGCAAGATTTATCTGGATTTGCCATATTATTACTATAATCCTGCATTGATATATTTACATGGTCATATGTTATCTGTAATAACCTGCCATCCCTTATAAGGTAAACCCTGCTGTCACCAATGTTATATACACTGGCATTATCATTATCTAAATGCAGCAACGCCATTGTTGTTCCCATTGTACATGTATTTTTATCCATCTCATTATGTATCATATGGTTTACAAATGGCAAATACCTGCCTTGAAGCGTTTCAAGGCTGAACCCTTCCTGGTATCCAGACAGACTATGTGCAGCTAATAAAGAAGCTTTTTCTCCATAATCTGCACCACCTGCCCCATCAAAAATACCTGCAAGTATCTTCTGCCTTGCCTGTAATTCAGAAAATCCTGTTATATCCTTATTTACATCCTCCCTGTAAATCCCATTTAAATAATAATTGTCTTCATTATTTTTTCTGCCACATCCCACATGTGATAACACAGCACTCTCATAAACCATACCAATCCCCCATGCCACAATTACAATGGCAAAGATAATAAGACCAGCAGATGCCATTACTGGATTACTGGCATTCTGCTATTGGTTTTAAAAGTTACACTAATACATAATATAACTATATAATTATTGAATATATAACCATATAATTGTATATTTATATCCTGCTGTTATTTTTTTACTGTTATTTTAAGTTTTATTGTCTTATTGCCTTTCTTTATAAGAATTGTTGTTTTGCCTTTTTTCTTTGCTTTAATTACCCCGTTAACTGAAACACTTGCAATCTTTTTATCCAGTGATGTAAATGTTACTTTTCCCGGAATTCCAGCTGCCTGCTGTATTACAAGCTTTTTGCCTTTTTTAATAGCTGCTTTTGTTTTAGTAAGTTTAAAATTCTTTCCTAATTTAATTACAGAAACGTTAGCTGGTATTTTAATGTTTTCTTTTAATGCTTCTTTAACCGTCCCTTTTACTGTAACTGTTACTTTGCATACTTTATCATTTGCTTTTACTGTAATAACTGCCTTTCCATTTTTCTTTGCAGTAACAACACCATTTTTATTAACAGTGGCAACAGATGGCTTTAAAGATTTATACACTACTTTTGTATTTAATTTTGAAGTAATCCTTATTTTTGCTTTCTGTCCTTTTTTTAATTTAAGCTTTTTCTTCTTTAATGACAGTTTCCATTTATCTGCTGGATTTGTAATATTATCTTTTATTGTTTCTGTATTACCAGGGTCTGTATTGTCTGGCGGTGTACTCTCTTCTGGTTGTACCGTTGGCACTGGTGTTGGTACTGGTACTGGTGTGGCAGTAATTTCTGGTGTAACAGATGGTTCTAATGTTACAGCTGGTGAAGGCACTGGCTCCGGTGTTGAGGTTGGTTCTGGTGTGACAGTAACCTCCGGCTGTATTGTTGGTTCTGGTGCTGTAGTTATCTCTGGAACATAAAGCCATCCATTGCCACTCCAGCTTGATGGAGATTTAGTTGGTGCAGGAGATAGCGTAGGAGATGGTTTGCTACTTTCTGTATCATCAGTACCATTATCTGGTGCTGCAGCGGATGTATCCAGATATCCCCACCACCGGTATATAGAACCATCAGCTCCTTGTACGAAAAAGTTATATATTTTATCTGATGATAAACCATCCATTTCTGACTCTGTAAAAATATGTCCTGTCTTATTTACAGTAATCTCTTTTATTGTTTCTAAACTATACCAGTCCGTTATTTTAACAACAGCTGGAAATGCACTTTCTGAACCAAAAACTGTATTAAAACTATCATAACCAAGATAATTATATAAATGATATTCTTCTGGCTTATTATCGTTATATGAAATACCAAGCTCAATTAACCCTTTGCTACTATCATTAACTATCCAGGCATATCTTCCTGCATACATAAAAGTATCATTATAAAGATTTTTATTTGGATTATATGCATCAATAACAATAGTTTCTTCTTCTATACCCTCACCATAATAAAAATATATATCACAATAATAATAACTATTAAGTTCCTGTTTTATTTTATCTGAAAAATGAATAGTTCTTATATTGTTATAATTACCATTATTCTCAATAGTAAAATCACTATTTGAATATTTGTATACACCTATTTCGTTTTTC
Organism: Lachnospiraceae bacterium; assembly: GCA_009774235.1. Taxonomy (GTDB): domain Bacteria; phylum Bacillota; class Clostridia; order Lachnospirales; family Lachnospiraceae; genus Butyribacter. The sequence goes on along the minus strand of VSNJ01000019.1, from coordinate 28,975 downwards.
TGGATATCAAAAGCTTTAATCCTTAGTTTATCCTGGAGTTTAGAATTGTCATCCCCACAGTACCAGTCCGCAATTTCTTTTGAACCAAAATATATTGTTGCTGTTCCTGAATCTGAGTCAGTAATTTGGTTACATATACTTAACCTGTCTTTATCTTCAACAAAAAAATTATAAGAATATTCAATATTTCTATATGGTTTAAAAGATAAATAATATTTTCCTATATCCAATACATTATTATAGTTCCCACTATATGATAATTTGCCATTGTCATTCTTAAGAACTAATTCTATGGTTCCCTCTTTACTATTAGAGGTTTCATTATAAATATCAGCAGTACAAGAAGATTCAAGTATACTGGCATCATTACAGGATAAATTAGCGTTAAACTCAAACTCTTTAGTATTTGATAGATATTGTTGTTTAGTGAGATAACAATTATATACCAGTCCAGTTTCATCAATATTTATACCATTACTTGCAATTTTTTCATTGTCATCAACATCTTTGTATTTAACAATTAAATAATAGTATCCTTTCTCTAAACCTTTTAATTGTATTGTTACCAGATGGTCTTTACCTACTGGTATATCATTTCCCGAAGCATAAACTATAGAAGAACTACCAACATTGTCTTTAACTTCATATGATATAACTGAACCCACTGGTATTTCTTCATTATAATATTCCATTGACTCTGTTTTTAAATTCCATATAAGACCATTATTATGAGAAAAATAAGTTATTTGTTTATCTTCAATAATAAAACCTGTTTCACTATTATTATAATTATATACTATATTATATGAAGCATCTCTATTCCTTTTCTTTTCCTCTTTCCATTGTATACAATAATAGGCACTATAACCAAGTATTAATGTATTATAATTTGTAGAATATCCAACTACTTCATTAGTTCCCCTATCTTGTATTTCAAAAGATAATTTATTAAAATCAATATTACATCCTAATACCCGTATAACATCTGCATTTTCCATTCCTGGATAAATTCCGCAATAATGTTCTGAAGCATAAATGTTATCATATAAAGAAAAATCAGCTGAAGATATATATGGCTGGTCTGTTACAGTAAATATTATATCTTCTGGTTTCGTAATTTCCCCATTACTTTGATAACCTATATATAATTTTTCTCCTGCTTCTAACTTTCTTGTACGATATACTGTACATGTTGATAAAAGCATATTTATATTACTTTCCAAACCTGCAAATGTATTTGAAAAAATCTTTTCATACCTTTTATCATATGTAAAGCTTGTTGTTTCAACTCTATTAAAATAACTTTGGTTAGTTCTTGCCACTACTTGTCCATCTTTATCAATTAAACAAACTGCATCTACATTACCATCTAAAGATATATTTTCTAAATCATATAAATTAATATCATATGATGTTTCACCTGTTGGAAGGTATTCACATGAAGCCCACACATTTTTATCTTTAAATAATACTTTCCTTGTCTCTGTCCATATTACATCACTTCCGCCAAATGAAGTATCCGTAATTGTAAATGTAAGGTTATAACTATTTCCATTTACAATTCCATTACATTCTGGTATTGTAAAATAATTATTATCACTGTTGCTTGTAACACTAGCAATTAATGACCCGTCTTCCTTTGTAACTTCAAGGTTAAGTTTTTCTCTTTCTTCATTTGTTATGCTTCCACTTTCTACAAAATATTCCACATACATAGGAAACTTTCCATTAAGGCTGTAATATGTATCCGCAGTAATTACATTTGAAATTACCTGGCTGGTCTTTTCTTCATTTATTACTGTTGCAATTCCATTATCTTCTGGTACTGGTTCTGTTATATCTTCTCCCTCATGCTCTGGTAAAGTAGTTTCTTCTATTTCTGCTGCCATTGTTTTATATGGCATATCTGCTGGCAATGCAGTAATTACCATACAAGATGCTATAATTACAGAAATAATTTGTTTTTTTAATCTCATAAAAATATCCCCCTCTTGGATTATCTTTTACTTCTTTACTGTAATTTTGAGTTTTATTGTCTTCTTGCCCTTCTTTATAAGAATTGTTGTTTTGCCTTTTTTCTTTGCTTTAATTACCCCGTTAACTGAAACACTTGCAATCTTTTTATCTAGTGATGTAAATGTTACTTTTCCCGGAATTCCAGCTGCTTTTTGTATTACCAGTTTTTTACCCTTTTTAATAGTTGCTTTTGTTTTAGCAAGTTTAAAATCTTTATTTAGTTTAACTACAGAAGCACCTGCTGGAATTTTAATATTTTCCTTTACTGCTTCTTTTATGGTAACTGTTACAGTTACTTTGCATACTTTTCCATTTGCTTTTACTGTAATAACTGCTTTTCCAGCTTTTTTCGCAGTAACAATACCATTTTTATTAACAGTTGCAACCGACGGTTTTAAAGATTTGTATACTACTTTTGTATTTAATTCTGAAGTAAGCCTTATTTTTGCTTTCTGTCCTTTTTTTAATTTAAGCTTTTTCTTCTTTAATGACAGTTCCCATTTATTTATAGAATTTACAGTGTTCCATTTTGAATTGTCTGTCTTATCTGGTTCTTTGTTATCCAGTGGTGGAGCACTTGCTTCTGGCTGTACAGTTGGCATTGGTTCTGCTGTATTTCCTGGTGTAACAGTAACCTCTGGCTTTATTGTTGATTTTGGGGTTGGTACTGGTGAAGGACTAGGTTCTGGTGGCTGTGGTGTTTCTTCTGGTTTTATTGTTGGTTCTGCAGAAGAACTTCCTCCAGAAGTACCACCCCATCCATACCAGGTATTTGGTGCTTTAGTTGGTTCGGTGTCTGGAATTTCTGGATTATTATTTCCAGTATCTTCATCTGTTTTGTCTTCATTGTCTGTCTTATCTTCATTATCTGTATCTGCTTTATCACCATCTGTCTTATCTTCTTCATCTGTCTTATTATCTTCACCATCATTATTATCTTCTTCATTTTTATCCCCTGTACCAGGGTTGTTTTCCTCTTCTTTATCATCTGGCACTATATCATATTCTCCAAGATAACAAAGGTATTCATCTGCAGAACCATCTGCTCCCTGTAAATAACAATCATACAGTTTTGTTGGTGATAAACCTTCCAGTTCAGATTCTGTAAAAATATGTCCTGGTTCATTTATAGTAATTTTTTTTATTACTTCCATACTGTACCAGTCTGTTATTGTTATTACAGCCGGGAATGCACTTTCTATCCCAAATATGGAATTACACTTTCCATATAAATAATGCTGTCCTCCCATAATCCCCCAGTCTGTCCAGATATTACCGCCTGAAATTCTAAACCTTGACCAATTATCGTTATCCCCGCTTACATAGACTCCATTTATATATAATAATTCTTTATCATAAAAATCATTATTGTAATTACTGCCAGGGTCAAATAAGCAAAGCGCAATTATATCTTCTTCACTTCCATCTCCGTAATAAAGATACACATAACAATAATTAATACCTGAAAGTTGTTTTATTACATTTTCTGTAAGTTGTATATCCCTGTAAAAACTTTTACCTGTAATAATAAAATCTTCCTGTGTATAGATTCCTATTTCATTTTCATGTACATCCAGAATTTTTACTTTCAGGCTATCCTGGATTTTAGAATTATCTTCACCACAGTACCATTCTGCTGTTTCTGCCGAATCAAAATATATTGATATTTTTCCAAAATCTAAGTTATTACTTTGGTAATTTAAATACAGCCTGTTACTATCCAAAACAAAAAACATAAAAGAGAAATGATTTTTTCCATCAGGTGTCAATGATAAATTATATCTTCCTGCATCTAACCCTGTACAAGTTCCTTTATATACCAGTCTGCCATTTTCATTTTCCAATATTAATTCTGTTTCAGCTATTTTACTTCCACTAACACTATCAGAATTAACAGATGCAATACATTTATCTGGAAGTTTGCTTTTATCTTTACAATGTATTGCTATAGAAAACTCTATATCTCCGTTTCCAGAAAAGTAAGTTTGTTTTGTAAGATAACAGCTATAAATAAATGCTTCCATTTTGGCAGTATCAACCCATAAAGACCTTGGCTCTGCTGTTTTTACATTACCTTCATTATCTGTATATATAACTGTCAGGTAACAGGTTCCAATGGCTGCAGATATTTCTTGTAATGGTACAGTTATAAGATGGCTGTTATTTACAGTACATTCTCCTGATACATAAGTAACTGCTGTAGCACTATTACTATTCTTAACTTCGTAAGAAACTAAAGAACCAGAGGGAATATCCTTATTATAATATTCGATTGAATCTTCCATGGGATTCCATATTATATTTTCAGATTTATCACTGGTATAACAATAAAGTGCCTTTCTTTCAGTAACAAAACCTGTCCCGCTTCCATTATATTTATATACCACATTATATGAAGACAATCCTTTTGGCTGTTGTCCATCTTTCCATTGTATATTATACAATGCGTAACCCCTGCTTAACTGCACATAGTCTGTAGATATACCTGCTGTTTTTTTTGTATTTTTATCCTGTAATTCAAATGAAAGTTTACTAAAATCAGTATTATAAGCTGATACATCTATAACATTGGCATTATCTGCTCCTGCATATATATCACTTGTTCCAATATAATCATAAGTATTTCCATAAAAATCTTCTGGAAAATATGAAATTGATGTAATACATGGCTTGCTTGTCACAGTAAGTACTATATCTTCCAGCTTATATATTGTTCCATTAAGGCTGTATCCAACATATAATTTCTCATCTTCTTCTAATTTCCTTGTACGGTAAAAAGAACAAATACCCCTGTACATATCCATATCTTCAATCAATGTTGGTGTATTTGAAAAAACACCTCTGTATCTTGGGTCTTCTGAGCCAGCAACATAATTTATTTCTGATAACTGCATAGTCTGTACACTTTTTGCTGCTATATTTCCATCTTTATCAAACAGATAAACTTCATCCACTTCTGCTATATAAGAATTAGTAATTTTATCTTTTGGAATATATAATTCACAACCATCATATTCTCTCCCTGCTGGAAAATAATTACATGAAGCCCATTCTTTTTTCTCTTCAAAAGATACTGTCCTGGTTCCAGACCAGAGTTCTTTCTCTTCGCCAGGTTTATTATATGTAATTGTAAATATAAGATTATAAGTATTTCCATTTTCAACATCATTACAGTCTATAATAGAAAAACTATTACGGCTTATCTCACTTGTCTGTGTACATACATATCTTATACCATCTTCTTTGGTAACTTCCAGTTTCACATATCTACGCTGTTCATCGGTTAATATATCTGTTGTTGTATATTCTATATACATAGGATACTTTGGATAATCTCCATATGCACTATAATATGTACTGGCTATTGTTACTCCAGAAATAGAAATGTTATTTTCATCCCCTGATAAAGCCATAGTCCCATCTGGAGCTATCAGTTCTTCTGGCTTCCCTGTTTCTGCTGCAGATGCTGCTAATGGGATATCCATGGATACTGTTGTAACTAAAATGCATGCAGCCATAATTATAGAAATAATACGTTTTCCTATTCTCATTGAAAATTCTCCCCTTTTTAATCTTATTGCCAATTACAATATAATTATTGTATTATCTGTTTTCCCTTGTTTTTTGTAATATTTTATTATATATGGGAATAAATATAATACTAATATTCTATATTATTGTAATAAATATCATAGAATATATAACATATGTATTATTATATAATTAATACCAGGCACTATATGGTATAATTTTTCGCAGAGTGCCATAATCTGCGAAAATAATATATTTTTCTCTTTAAAAATAAGAAAATACTATATTATTGACGGGCTATTTGACGGTTAATAATTCTGATAACATATTCATGTTTTTCTGTTTCAGTTCCATTGATGGATGCACATAACGGTTTAATGTTATATTTACACTGGCATGTCCCAGTATTTCACTCAGGCTTTTTACATCAAATCCTAATTCAATACAACGTGTTGCAAATGTATGGCGCAATGCATGGAAATTAGCATCTTTAATATTACATGCCCTGATAGCTGATTTAAAATGGTTTTGTAATGACCTCGGTTCTACAAATGTACCAGCTTGTCCTGTAAGAAAATACGTATTGCCTGGACACCTGGCAGAAAGAACCAGTTTGAAAATATTATCTGGCAACGGAATCCTTCTAATTGAACATCCGCTTTTTGGTTCTGAAATAAGAATTGATGTTTTGTTTATACTGTTTCCTTGGTTTTGTATTCTTTGCATTGTTTTATCCACATATAAATATTTTTCATCAAATGAAATATCCTGCCATTTTAATGCACATATTTCACCAATACGTATTCCAGTATATAAACATACTAATATACCCAGGTTTATTAGTGTTAAATTATCACATAAAAACATACTAAGTTTTTGCTGTTCTGTAATACTTAAAATACGCATTGCTTTCTGTGGCTGCTTAATAGAAATCCTGCTTATATCAGCGACAGCAAGTTTTTCATGCTGGGATGCATAAATAAATATACCTTTTAACACTGAAATAATACTGTTTACAGTCTTAGGTGACAGACCTGTACCCTTTTTCCCGCCAGAAAACAGCAATTTATTGCTAAAACTGATAACATCTTCCCTTGTAACAGATTCAATATTACAACTTCCAAAGTAAGGAAAGAGATTAACTGCCAGTACATTGGTATACTTAACAATACTTGACTCTTTTAATTGTGGCTTTAATGAACTAAGCCACGATAACGCAACTGTTTTAAAAGTTGTACATGATTGTAATTTTAATGCTGGTAAAGCTGGAATTTCTTTATCTGGAATAATATTAGAAATTTTACACAATTTTTCTTTAACTTCTTTATATGTCCTGGCATAAACATAACCATATTTTATTTTCTTATTAATGTGTTCTTTAATATAACGCCCCTCCCAGCGCCCATCTTTTCTTTTATAAATATTTTCACCTCTTCTTGGCATAGTAATACCTCCCTTTTATGACTATTATCCTGACGGCTAATAAGACAGATAAAGAAAAAATAATGGAAAACTTATATATTATATATTAATAACCAACATGATTTTTTACAGTTTTTTGCAATATATTGACAAATTATGCGGCAAGGTGTATAGTGTTACTGTTAATAGTAAAGATTTTGCTATTAAAATGCTTTCGCAGACTATGGCACTCTACGAAATAAATTTAAGTTATTTTATAATTATAGAAATATATAATAAAACAAGCAGACAAATAAAACATATGTAAGATTAAAAAACAGGACTAAAAGATACTTTATATAAAAAGTGTCTTTTAGTCCTGTTTTTATATTTAAAATTACTTTTTCTTATTATACAAAAACCATGTATATAGTATCACTGGTTTACCATTTATATATTATTTATGGCTGGCTATATTTTAAATTTTTTATCTAGCTTTATTATACTTTCAAAGTAGTTTTAGATATATTTGCTTTTGTCTTATTTATTACCGTTTTTTATTAATTATTGTAATTGTAAAACCAATATCAAATTTTTGCTTTTCTTTATTATCACTATCTTTTTAACTATGTTAACTTTTTAAATCGAGTTTATAGCATATAGTTTTTATGATAATATAACTTCTAAAATATCAGATTTATCAGATAGTACATTGTCTGATGTACTATCCTGGTGTTCCATCTGAAAAAACAAATTGTATTACTGTTGGTGCTGTTGTTGGTGTAACTATTATCTTTAACCTTAATAATATCAACTATTATATCAGGAATTTCTATTTCTCCAAATTCCTGTAATACACTTTTTACATTAGATACAGGAAAAATCTCAGATTTGTATTCTCAATTAAAACATTTTCAGATTTTATATTTTTATAATTTACTATTGTATTATCTTTTGCACTTTTTAAATCTTCTTTTTCTTTAATTATCTTTTCACAATCAGAAATAAAATCATTTTGTGAAACATAGTTTCTTTTTGGCATTGCTGCCTTTTGACAAATAGCCAGACATAACAATTAATGAAATAATTGAAAAATTATGCTTTAAAATTAAAAATGAAACGGTACGGAAAATAGTTGTAAAAATGGGATATGTGTATAAGAAAAAATCATTGTACGCTTCTGGGCGTTACCGCCTCTAATGTAGCCCCAAAAAGAGAAAAATAGATAGGATATTTGTCTGGTTATGACAAAAATAAATGAATAGTATTGCCAAAAAGTGGTCATACTATTCATATAAATAAAAAATTAAAATGTTAAATATAGAAAAATAATAAAAATTTATGTCGAAAAAGGGTTTGTCAAGCTGTGTAAATCTAAGTGTATAAGTTACATTAGGGTTTGTCAAGTTAAATGTGGGGAGTGTAAAATAAAGTGTGTAAGTTAGAAATGTAAGAATTCTAACTGCATACTTTATTTTACACTCCCGTTACATTACAAAATTTTCCTTAAAACTGCTTAAAGGCTATTCCTAAAATTCCCAGAAACCAGTCAAGATAGGTCTTCCCACCTTTACGGGCTTCTAGGAATTTGATATCATTCAATACAGCAATTTTAAGAAAATACACAAATTAATTTACACTCCCTGCATACCAATTTTCGACAATACACAGTTAACTTTACAATCTACTAAATTTTTTTAAGAACAACTTTAAGTTTTTCTTATAACTTTGTTTTACACTCCTGCCATAATAATAGCAATCTCCAACCTTACACTGTGCATATGGATTATCTTGTTCAACAGCTTTAATATACCATTCATATGCTTGTCTATA